>JALVAI010000083.1 GCA_027011235.1 Desulfobulbaceae bacterium | reverse complement strand
GTCCGATTTTTTCAATACACCGGTTCATCTCTATCCCGGCATCGATAAATTCCGGGTGCAGACCGCGACTTAAGTGATACATCCGCACCCGTTCCGGTTCCACATCCAGCTCCTGCAACATCTCGCGGACCGCGGCCACCCGTTTTGCCGCCCGTTGACTTCCCTGCACATTGTGACAGCCATCCACAGGGCAGCCAACCACATAAACGGCATCCGCCCCCTCTTCAAAGGCCTTGAGCATGGCCGCAACTTCAAGTTTGCCGGTGCAGGGCAGACGGGTTATCTGAATATTTTCCGGAAAACCCAGCTCCTGCAGCTCCTTGCCCCCATGGGCGCAACTCTGCTGCGAGGTGTAGTGACAACTGAACAATCGAATATCCGGGGTAAAACTCATAAGGCGTACTCCATGCTGAAAAGAGGATAATCAGGCGCTGCAGGCGGAAAGCATCCGCTCGTCTTCCGACTCATGCAGGACAATGGCCTGGGCCGGGCACTCGGCCACACAGATACCACAGGCCCGGCAGGCCTCGACATCGATATGGGCATAGCCCCCGGCATCAATTTTGGGTATGTCCCACGGGCAGACCCGTACGCAGGTCAGACAGGAGACGCAGAGATCACGCTGCACTTCGGCGGCCTGCCCTTTTTCCACCAGCTGTTCGGGGGTGATATAGTTCTTTTTCACCGCCAGTTTTGCCAGGGCGCCCATGATGTCGGCAAAACTCACCTCCTGCGGACAGACCGGCACACAGCTTCGGCATCCCGAGCAGTACCAGAGCAGGTCGGAGCCGAGGATGCGCTCTTCCAGCCCCATGCGTATCATGTGAATGATCTTGCGCGGGTCGAATTCGGGAATGGCCTGGCTGACCGGACAGGCCCCGCTGCAGGCACCGCAGGAAAAACAGGCATTTAAATGGGCCCCACCCGGCTGCTTTATGACCTCGCCGCTAAAGCCGGGATTCGTGTCCATGGTTTTTTTTGACATGCGTCCACCACAAGAATTTATTTTTCCGTTAACTCCCGGGAAAACGGGAACTTTTTCGGGAAAAGAAAGAAAAGGAAATCGGGAATGCAGAGTGGTTACAAGCTCTGCATCAGACAGGGAGGCTACTGTATTCCCACGCTTTTGTCAAGATTTGCTCAGCCGGCACGACGAAGATTAGCCGCCATATTTCACAAAGGTTGTCGAGAAAGACCTGAAAAGGCCATGAATGTAGATGGAAAGCGACGTGAGACCTTTAAGCAGATCGCTGGTGAAATATACGGGATAGGAGGATGGACCGGGTAGGTCAAGACAGTTGAATTCACCGGATTTGACCTGTCTCTCCTGGGGGACGCTTGATATGATATTTTTTCATGCGATAACGCAGGGTATTTCTGGTGATGCCCAACCTGCGTGCCGATTCGGACTGGTTCCAGCCTGCCTCCTGCAGGGTGGTCAAGATAAGGTCTTTTTCCTGTTTGGGGAGCGGTCGAAGTTTGTCGCTTTTTTTCCTGGTTTCCTTTTTTCTAAACTGTATTTTTTCCGGCAGCATTTCAGAGGTTATTGTGCCATCCTTACAGGTAAGGACCATACGTTCCAGCACATCTCGCAGCTCGCGGACATTGCCGGGCCAAGGATATCTGTGGAGAAGCTTCAAAGCCTCGGCTGAAACGGCCAGCCCTTGTTTATTCTGTTCACGGCCAAACATTGCCAGGAAGTAATCAATCAGTTCAATCAGGTCTTTCCCCCGTTGTCTCAGGGGAGGCAGGGGAAAATGAAAGGTATTGAGCCGGTAAAAGAGATCACCACGAAATGAGCCCGCCTGCACCATCTTTTCAAGATTGCGATTGCTGGCGGCAATGATTCGCACATCAACGGTAAACGTTTGTGCCGCGCCCACCGGTCGGATTGATTTTTCTTCGACCGCATGCAGCAGCTTCGCCTGAAGTTCAAGGGGAAGCTCTCCTATCTCGTCGAGAAAAAGGGTGCCGCCGTCGGCCAGAAGAAAGGCTCCCCTGCGATCACTGACATCACCGGTAAATGCGCCCCGGTGATGTCCGAACAGCTTGCTTTCCAGCAGATCATGGGGGATGGCTGCACAGTTAACCCTGATAAATGGACTGTCCGGACGGCTGCAATGGCCGTGAATGGCCCTGGCAACGAGTTCTTTTCCCGTTCCGGAATCACCGGTTATCAGGACAGACATCCTGGTACAGCTCACAATCTGTATATCCTCATATATTTTTTTCATGACCGGGGATGAACCAATCATCTGGTCAAGGGGTTGTTCGCTGATTTGCGACACCCCTGAGGTGTTTTTGTTTTCCTTGAGAGCACGTTCAACGACCTGGATCAGGTGATCGTTATCAACGGGTTTGGTCAGGTAATCGTAAGCCCCCTGTTTCATGGCCGTTACTGCGCTTTGGATGGTACCAAAGGCTGTCAGGATGATAAGCGGCACCTGCTGAAAGCTCTGATTGCGAAAGTCAAGGACTTCGAGCCCGTCGGCCCGGGGCATTTTCAAATCGGTCACAACAACATCCGGTTTCATGAGCTGCCACAGGACCATCCCTTCCATGCCGTCACTTGCGGTTTTGACGATATATCCATGTTGCGTCAGCACAAGTTCCAGCAGGTCCCGCATCTGTTTTTCATCTTCAATGATAAGTATCTGCTTTGACATTTTTTTCTTCCTGTTCTATCAGGCAGCCCTGTTGGTTTGACGACCATGACCGAGGGTGACAGCGGTCGCAAGGGGGCGGATAATAAGCTAAGCACCTCCGACAGGATTATTTTCAAGGGTTATACTGCCGTTATTGGAATGAACAATCTTATGTCAGATCGGCAGCCCCAGGTCGCAGCCCTTGTTTTTGTCGGCAAAGAATTTTGTAATGTCCTGGCCGTGTCTCAATTTTGCGACATATTATTTTTTCGACTCGTTGTCAGGTGTGGAAACAAAATTATTTATGACCAGGTTTGGATTGTCCACCTTGTCAACGATGATGGCGTCGTAATAACTTCGATCTATTGCGTCGTGTGTCCTGTGGCGACTCGTTGGCATACTTCATGTATAGTCAAGACCCGCCTCAGAACACTACTTCTCGGAGTCTCCGCTACGCTGCGCTTACCTGTATATCTGTATTTTTACTTAGCCATTTTCAAGCATTGTCTGGACTTTTTACGAGTTCATCAACGATGCGGCCCGGTAATTTGTGTCTGCCTCACCGGTTATTGGCTCACCTTTGACCAGAAGCTGGGCCAAGACGCAACATGCCGCCGAATTGGAAACCTCCTTGCAATCTATAGACCAGGGAAAAACGGCAGCCTGTATTTCCTGCGGTTCCAGTAGAGGGTGAATCATTGGAAGCATGTGTATGGAAAAAGTGCCCTGCGTGTTGGGATGATTACCCCCTATTTTTTCTTGGTCGGAAAGAGCTGGGAAATAGGCTCTGTTATTTCGTGAATGTAACTTTTCCTTTCCAGGGGATGAGCATGGGGACCTGGCGGCAGTACCGGATATAGATGTCGCCCAGTTCCCGGCGCAGTTTGTGCTCTTCAAGCAGGGTGCCGGCAACAAGATAGAAGGAAAGGATTATTTTGGCGAGCAGGGAGACATCGGTT
>JALVAI010000082.1 GCA_027011235.1 Desulfobulbaceae bacterium | reverse complement strand
CCCATAGATTATTTATGATAATGACCGCCGGCATTGATGGTGCAGGCGCGGTACAACTGTTCAAGCAGAATCATTCGGGTCATTTCGTGGGTAAAGGTCAGGGGTGACAGGCACCAGACCAGGTCTGCCCGGCGCACAACCTGCCTGGGAAGTCCAAGATGGGCCCCGATCATGAAATAAACATTGCGCCGGCCGCGTTCCCGCCATTGACGGAGCTCAGCCGCAAGGCCCGGTGAATCAAACTGTTTACCGGAAAGGTCCAGGGCCACTTTCAGGCCGTCATCGCGGCAGGCGGCAAGCAAAATCTCTCCCCCGGCTTTCCGGATAACATCTTCGGGGTCCTTATGGCTGTACCGCTCTTTCAGGACAACGATCTCAACATCGACATAACGGCCAAGCCTGCCGGCATAGTCGGAAATGGCGGCATCAAGATAACGCGCCCTTGTTTTGCCGAGAAAGAGAAAGGTGAACTTCACAGGATTTTTGTAAAAGCCTTAACAGCTCACCTTTTCCTGTCCGGCAAGAAAGCGGCGCAGGCGGCGGCAAAATTCATCATAGCCAAGTTCTTTTCTGATGCCGGGACACGACTGGCTGATGGCGGTAAAATTACTTTCATCCTCAAGAATACTCGGGTGCAGGGGCCACTGCCCGCAACGCCATGGTCTCCCTTCATGGACAGTACACCCCTTGTCATTTTCATAAAATATGCAGTGTCCGTCCACAACTTTCATCTGGACAACCGGGCCGGTAATCCGCCAGTAGCGCCTGGCTACCTCCTCTCTCTCCATGCCAAGGGCCTTGATCATCCGCTGCTGGTCATCATCATCAAGGGAAACGGTTGTCTCGCCCTGACAGCAGTAGCCGCAACGGGTGCATGTAAACAATGCGCTGCTCTCCATATTTTTTTATCTTTTTGTTATCTTTCTTCTTATATTCAGCAGAATATCTGTTGCAAGCGTGCGGAGAAGTTGCAGATTCCGGGAACTACTGATCAGGCATAGCCGATGACATCTCCAAACACCGAAATATCGATGCCATAGCGGAATGCCGCCATTTTCCACTTGTTTTCATCGGCGGTATGAAAAAGCACATCTTTGCCGGCTGGCACGGTCAGCCAGCCGTTGTCCATAAGCTCGGTTTCCAGTTGTCCCGGTCCCCATCCCGCATAACCAAGCAGAAACAGATACTCCTCCGGCCCCTCATCCCTGGCGATTTTCTCAAGCAACCGCAGGTCCCGGGAGAGAAAAATATTATCGGCAACATCAAGGGACGAAGGGTCGGCTTTTTGCGCTGAATAGAGGATAAATCCGGAATCCATGCCCACCGGACCACCAATATATACCGGCGGCAAGGGACGATCGGGAACGGGAAGGCCGGCGCCGTGCAGAACATCAAGCAGGGTTATGTCCTGACTCGGATTGTTGACCACCAGCCCCATCGCCCCCTCTTCATTGTGGGCGCAGAGATAGATGACCTGTTCCTGAAACCTGGGATCAGGCATCTGCCGGGTCGATATGAGAAAATGTCCCTGTAAACTTTCCATAAACCATGCCTCTTCCATGATTGTACCTGAATCCGGCCGTTGTTCGTCCTCGTCAGTTTGTGTCTTGTCAGGTTGTTTTATCAATTTTTCCTTTCATGGTCGATTTTACCATATTTATAGTATAAGATCAGGTTTCCAGGAAGTCTACCCGGGAACAGACAAATCCTGGCAACGTACAAAACATGCCAGTCGGAACAAGCGGCAGCAGCACGCCGCACCGGCGGCCCAACGGACTCTATTTTATAGAAAATTATAAAAAATTACAGAAAACCTGAGGACATCATGTCACCAACGCCTTTACAGACCCCTTCGGCAAACCTGAAAAAGGCCATTAAATGGCTTGGAGAAGTAATGCAGCAACATCCGGAAAAACAGCGGGACAAGGTCATACAGGAGGCCGAGTTACGCTTTGATCTCACCCCGGCTGAATGTGAATTTGTCAATGCCAATTTCAAGGAAATCGCCACCGGCCACTGTTGCAGTTGACAAGTAGGTTCCTGCCCTTCTGATTATTTTTCCCGCCACACGGGCAGGGTGATGACAACTTCCGTGCCCTGGCCGGGGACACTGTGCAGTTTGATGGTACCGCCATGTTCATTGATCACCTTCTGGGACAGGGCAAGACCAATACCGGTCCCGCCGTTCTTGGTCGTGAAATAGGGGAAAAACGCCTGGTTGAGTACCTCTTTCTCCATGCCCGGGCCAGTGTCGGTCACCGAGATGACAACCGTGTTCTCCCCGCAGTTGTTCCAGGCCCGCACTATCAGCTCGCCCCCCTCATCCATGGCCTGCACCCCGTTAAGCAGGATATTGACAAAGACCTGGTTGAGCCGGTCCTGGTCAGCGGCAACTGGAAGCAGATCATCGTCCGCCTCCAGGGTAAAACTGATCCCGTCACTATCCTTGTCAGCGGCCAACAGCCGAATCTGCCGCTCAAGGAGTTTGCCCACATCTACCCTGGCAAGATCAAGGGGCGCCGGTCTGGCAAAACTGAGCAGTTCGGAAATCGTCCTGTTAATCCGCTCCACCTCCTGGATCAACAGGGTGGCTGTTTCATGTTCATTGCTCGCCGGCGAAAACTTTCTTTGCAACAGCAGGGCCAACCCCTTGACAGAGCTTAAGGGATTGCGCACCTCATGGGCCACGCCCGCCGCCATTCTGCCGACAGCGGCAAGTCGTTCTGTTTCCCGCATCTCCTTTTCAAGATTTTTCAAGGCAGTCATGTTGGAGATCAACAGCACCTGTCCCTCTGGTTCCTCCTTCCCATCGGTAATGGTCAGATGATGACAACTCAGCACTATCTCCTCGTCATTGCGAATAAGGCGAACCTCGCACCCGCCCTGCTCTTCCTCGATTTTTTCACACTGGTCACCGTGGTGGAAAAATTTTGCCAGCTCGGACGGAAGCACATCTTCCGGCTTTTTTCCGATCACCTGGTCGGCCGGTCGCTCAAGAAGCAGACCAATGGCATTGTTCCAGGTTGTGATCCTGCCCAGGGTATTGGTGGCGATAATTCCCACTGGCAGTTTGGAAATCAACAGGCTGGTAAAGGCCTTGATTTCATGAAGCGCCTTCCTTGACACCCGGTACCCCTGGACCGCGGCCAGGGAAAGCCAGCCGCCGATCCCGACCAGCAGCATGGCCAGGGAGAGCATCAGAACCTGGAAACGCATTCTCCCCAGGGCATGATCATAACTCTTCATATCCAGGGCAATGACCATATAGTATTCATCGGCGCTGGTATTGCCACCGAGAATACTGCCAAAGGCAAAGGGCACGCTGAAGCGTTTATGCAGCTCCTGCATGGACAGGGGAATGCCGGGTAGAATCGGCTGAAAGGGGATATACGATCGGATCACCTCAAGAAATCGTCCTTTTTCCCGTTGCGGAACCACCGTATACATGTAATGGCCCTGCCGAGTTCTTTCCAAAAGGTCTCCTGGCAACTGCAGAGGAAATATTTTCCCGCGCATCCCTTGCCTGCTGTGGGCAAAGATCTTTCCCCTGGAGTTGATAACAGCGATAAAGACGAGATCCGGATCATCGCTGAGATGGTTGATGATCCGCTGGACATGGTCCTGC
>JALVAI010000081.1 GCA_027011235.1 Desulfobulbaceae bacterium | reverse complement strand
CAACGAGATTCATACCCTGCCACCTTCGCGCTCCACGGTCGTATCAATCCCGTGGAGAAAACCCCGCATCTCTTTGAGAGAACGTTCCGGAACAAGCTCTATCCTGTCTCCATATTCCAGAACCTGAATTTTCCGGCCGGGACGCAGGCGCAATGATTCCCGAATAATCTTCGGGATAACCTCCTGATATTTGGATGACACAGTTACAGTTGGCATAAACGACCTTCAGCAATTCTCATCTCGTTAAACGGTAATATAAACGATGGCCGACGACAACAAAAGCAGAAAAAACAGGGACAATTTCACCTGCCGGCACGGCGAAACCCCGGCACCCACCACAGGAGGAGCAGGCCGGGCAGCGCGATAAGGGAGCAGGAGAGAAAGAACCAGGGCCAGCCCATATGCTCGGCCATGAAGCCGGTAGGCGCAGATGCCAGCACCCGGGGAATCCCCATGAGGCTGGAGAGCAGCGCATACTGGGTGGCGGTGAATTTTTTATTGGTGATCGAGGCCATATAGGCCACATAGGCAGCCGTACCCATACCGCCGGTGAAATTTTCCAGGCCAATGGCAAGGGCAAGGCCGGGCAGACTGTAGCCGATAACGGCCAGGACCGAGAAACTCAAGGTCGAGGCGGCCTGGAAAATCCCAAAGGTCAGGAGAGAGCGGAATATTCCCAACCGCAGCATCAGAATGCCGCCCAAAAGACCACCGCCAATAGTCGCCCAGAAACCGAACAGTTTGGCAATGGCGCCGATCTGGGTCTTGGTGAAGCCGAGATCAAGGTAAAACGGCGTGGTCATGGTGGTGGCCATCTGATCGCCGATCTTGTAGAGCAGGATAAAGAGCAGGATAAGGAGCGCGCCATCACGGCTGAAATATTCGATAAAGGGTTGAATGACCGCCTCGCGAAAGGTGGTGGGCGTACCTTCGGCCACCTCGGGTTCCCGGCAGAGCAGAGTTGTGACAATACCGACAAGCAGGCTTGCCGCCATCATCAGGTAAACCTGGCCAAAGCTGAAATGATCGGCCAGGATCAGGCCGCCGCTGCCTGCCAGCAGCATGCCGACCCGGTAGCCATTGACATAGAGAGAGGAGCCAAGGCCCAGTTCATTATCAGAGAGATCTTCCCGGCGATAGGCGTCAACCACGATATCCTGGGAGGCGGAAAAAAAGGTGACCAGAAAGGCAGCGCCGGCCACCAGCCAGGGGTTTTCAGCCGGATTGGACAGACCAAGACCGGCAATGGCCAGCATGAGCAGGATTTGAAACAGCAGCAGCCAGCCGCGCCTGCGGCCGAAAAGGGGCAGGGAATAACGGTCCAGGATCGGCGACCAGAGAAACTTGAGGGTATAGGGCAATCCTACCAGGGAAAAGAGGCCGATTGTCCCCAGGTCAACGCCCGCCTCTTTCATCCAGGCCTGAAGCACGGACAGGGTCAGGAGCAGCGGCACCCCACAGGAAAATCCCATGAGAAAGGCAACCAGCATCCGGGGGGAGAAGATACGTTTGAGCATGAAATCAGGGTTAAGGGTTCAGAATTCAGGGAAAGGTACCCGCCGGAGACGGCAAGTCAAGAGAAAAATTCAGTTTTCCAGGACGGAGGCGGCAATCAACCTGTCTGCAGGGTCCTGATGCGGCAATTCGAGCATTCTACTCTGCATGGCAATCTCATGGTTAATAACGGCCTGACGAAGGGAAATCTATGTCCTTTTTCCGCATTCCTCCTTCATGCAGTCTGCCCTTTTCGTCATTCACGCAGCCTGCCCACTCCGTCATTCCCGCGGTCTGTCTACTCCGTCATTCCCGCGGTCTGTTGGGCGGGAATCCAGAGAGTATTCCGAGGCCGTGCCTCTTCCTGGATCCCCGAATACTACCTCGGGGATGACGTACAGATGGCAACAAATAGATACAGGGCAAGACAAAGGCGCGGAGCGCCAGTCGTTGCGTTACACCGCTGAGCGGTGTAACGAGAAAAAGATATTACAACCATATTGTCTGAACATCATACTGCATGACCAGCGCATCTTTACTGACCAGAGTCATTGCGTGATGTTGCGCCTGAGCCACCAGGAGACGATCAAAGAGGTCTTTATGGATAGCGGGTAAAGAAGCGGAACGAATCATTTCCACGGCTGAAGGGGTGATGGTATGCAAAGACGAATGTGCCTGCAACTCCGCATGCCACTGCTCAAGGTCCGGGATACTGATTCTTCCTTTTTTATCCAGCAATGCAATTTCCAAAAAATTTATCGCCGAACAAAACAGATTGCCCTGCTTGGCCTGTTGATCAAAAAAGGCAAGAAATTTCTCGCTAACATCAATCTTATAGCACCAGAAAATCAAAGCATGAGTATCCAGAAGATACTGTTTCACACATAGTCCTCCCACACCTCATCCATGGGCGCAACCAGTTCGTCGGGGGAACAGTGCAACTCTACTTCCTGTTGTAAACCATCGCGCCAATCTCCACGATGAACAGGAACCAATCTGGCAACCTCTTTTTTATTCAGGATAACCGTCACTGTTTCCCCCTTCTCTACCCTGCCAAGATACTCAAAAATATTATTGCGCAAAGCAGTTGCCGTCACTGTCAACATCACAAACCTCCAGTTTTCAACTTATGTACATAAAGTATCGATGGATGTACATGTTTGCAAGTTTTTTCTCCGAAAAATACCCAAAAAGCTGAAATGGAAGGAGTGCGAGATTGTGTTCACCTACAGGTTCGGGTTGAACATTTCACAAAACCACACACCCAGCATGCGTCGGGGACTGATATCT
>JALVAI010000080.1 GCA_027011235.1 Desulfobulbaceae bacterium | reverse complement strand
TACCGGCCCCGCTGAGCCCGGTAAGAAAGAGCAGTTCACCCTTGGCAACACTTAAGGAAACATCCTTGAGCGCCTTAACATCGGGGGGATAAAATTTGCGAACCTTGATCAGCTCGACCATGACCTCGTTGCTGTTTTTCTGCATGCTGTTTTCCGTCTTGTTGATTGTTGTTTTGCGGATTTTTTATTATGCAGAAAAAATTTCGTCAAAGATGGCAAAGGCCTGTTGCACGGCCGGGATATCATCCCTGAGTTTGAGATAGGAGTCACCGCACAGTTCCTGATTGACCAGGTCGTCACTGGCGGAGATGATGCCGGCAAGGGGCATGTCAGCAGCCTCGGCAACTGCCTGGTCTATTTTGGTTAGCAAGGCAGGTGGCACCGGATCAGGCGCCCTGTTGACGATGAGATGCCTGGCCTTGACGTCAAGTTGCAACGGACCGGTTATATCGGCGATTCGCCGGGCGGTCATGATCCCGCGTGCCGAAGGATCGGAGAGGATGAGCAGGTGATCGATGGTCTGCAGATTCATTCGACTCAGATGTTCCATGCCCGCTTCATTGTCCACGATGATCCAGGCGTAATTTTCCGCCAGTTTGTCCATGGTCATGGCAAGATACTGGTTGGCGGCACAGTAACAGCCGGGCCCGTCCGGCTGGCCCATGACCAGCAGATCAAAACCGGACTCTTCGATCAGGGCCTGGTGAATCTTCATCTCCATGAACTGGTCCCTGCTCATGCCTGCCGGAATATCACCTTTGATCTCCTTGCGGATCTGGCCAAGGGTTGTATTGACCTCAAGATCAAGCAGTTCGTTGAGGTTGGCATTGGCATCGGCATCAACCACCAGCACCGGCGTCATCTTTTTTTCGAGAAGATATTTAAGCAACAGGGTGGAGGTCGTTGTTTTGCCGGTGCCGCCTTTGCCTGCCAGGGCGATAACTTTTGTCATAATCCGTACCATGAGTTAAATCTGAGGAACATGGGGAACCATCTGTAAATAATATAAGTTTACCCCAAAAAAGTCAGTATTCCAAGAGAAACCGTCACACCGGTTCCCGTTGAAAGATAGAAGAGCCGTCTTTTCACTGGACGGGTGGGATGATCTGCCTTACTGTTTGCCCTACCTGGATAGGTGACACCATATAGCTGTGTCATTCCGGACTGTTTTTATCATTTGACGCCTACGCTTATCTGTTTTGACTGGGGCCTGAAATTATGGTCCAGCCTGGGTCAGGTGGAAAATGGTTGTGATACCAATCTGGAGGCATGATCAGTACGGAGAATTATGATGCAATATCGGGCCGCCCTTTTTGACCTTGACGGAACACTTCTCGATACCCTGGATGATCTGGCCGATGCCGCTAACAGAGTGCTTGCCGCAGAGGGTATGCCGGTGCATGAAGTGGAAGCATACAAAAAATTTGTCGGCGATGGCCTGGCAACCCTTGTTGAGCGAATTGTTCCCGGCGAGCAACATAACGAGGAAACATTGCGCCGGGTTGTTGATGCCTTTCGTCAGGATTATGGCGCCCACTGGCACGAGAAAAGCCGGCCCTATGCCGGAGTGCCCGAGATGCTCACCGGCCTGCGGAAACAGGGCCTGCGCCTTGCTGTCCTGTCCAACAAGCCCCATGAGTTTACAAAACTCTGTGTGCGGCGGATGCTTGGAGACTTTTCTTTTTATCCCGTACTTGGTCAACGGGAAGGTGTGCCAAAAAAACCCGATCCAGCCGGTGCCCTGGAGGCGGCGGCCCTGCTCGATATTCCGGCCCGGGAAGTACTTTATGTCGGCGATACCGCCGTTGATATGCAGACGGCGGCCGGAGCGGGCATGACCGCAGTCGGTGTGCTCTGGGGATTTAGGGAAGAAGAGGAGTTGACCGCAAGCGGCGCCGACTACCTGGTCAGCCATCCCGAGGAAATTCTTGAGCTGCCGTTCTGGTAACAGCGCATGGATTATATTCTGTCTGTCGGCCATCCTTTGTTTACTGTTCTGAAATATTTTCTGAAACCTTGTTCTAAGACTTTGTTCTGAAACCTTGAACCATAACCTCGTAAATCCGAACATATTGCGATGAATACTGTTTTTCTGACCTATGCCGGGCCGCCGATGATCGGCGCTTTTATCGGTTATCTGACCAACAAGATAGCCATCAAAATGCTCTTTCGTCCCCTGAAACCCTGGTATATCTTTGGTCTGCGCGTTCCCATGACCCCCGGTGTTATTCCGGCAAAACGCCACGAACTGGCTGAAAATATCGGTGTCATGGTAGGTGAACACCTGCTGACCGCCCGGGATATAGGCGCCGCCCTTTCCAGGGAACCATTTCAGGAGCATCTGCATGCCCTGGTTGAAGAACGGGTAAACACCGTGTTGGCAGCGGATCTTGGCTCGCTGTTGTCCCTTGTTCCCGAAAAATTCCGGGCCTATGCCAGGGTGGGGCTTCGGACCCTGAAATACCGGATAAAAGACGGGATTTACAGCTATCTTGAGAGCGGGTCTTTTGCGGCCGTATTTGCCGCAGCCGTGAACGAACAAATGGAACTGTTTGCCAACAGGGAGTTGAATCAGCTTGTTGCAGAAGAACAACGTCAGCAGTTTTATGATTTTTTTGATGGACTCCTTGACCGGTTGCTGCGCAGCGCCCGGATGGAAGATCATTTAAGCCAATTTCTGCAGGAGCGGCTGCAACAGGCCGCCCGGGAGGGAAAATCCATCCATGACCTGCTGCCGGAACCCTTTGTCGACCTTGTCCTGCAGACAATCAGTTCCCAGACCCCGGCCCTGCTCCAGCGTTTGGCCGGACTGATCGCTGAACCAAAAATCCGGGCGAGGATTATCAGCGCGGTTATTGACGGGGTGGACCATTTTCTCTCCTCCCTTGGGCCCATGGCGGCAATGGCCAAGGGATTCATCGATATGGACAGCCTGGATGGAAAAATTCGTGATTATCTTGTCGATCATGAACAGGAGCTGGAAGAATGGCTGCAGAGCGAAGACGTGCAGCGGGAGTTTGCCCGTGTTCTTGAACTCCAGGCCCGGAAGATGCTGCAGATGCCGATTGGTGAGCTGCTGGTGCGGCTCGATGAGGACCAGTTTAAGCGCCTCTGTCACACAACAGCTGAACAACTGCTTGCTCTTCTGCGGACCAGGGGAGCCCTTGAAACATTGTCCTTGCTGCTACGCCAGAGCCTGGAAGATATGCTTGAGCATGGAAACCTGCCCGTTGGCCAGGTCTTTGCCAGGCTTTTGCCAGGAGAACATGGGGCCGGAATCCGGGAAAAGATGGTCTGCGAGTTATTGAGTGGACTGCGGTCACCAACAGGAAAAAGATTGATTGGCCGCATGATCGACCGGATGCTTGATACCCTTGCCACCCGTCCGGTCGGGATACTTTCCCACCTGATACCGCCTGGTGTGCGTCAGGGTATTGCCGATTATATTGTTCTGACTGCCAACAAAATGCTCCTGCATGAGGTGCCGGGACTGGTCAAGTCGCTCAATATCAGCCGCCTGGTGACCGATAAGGTCGATTCCCTGGATCTGCTCAGGCTGGAGGGATTACTGCTGTCTATTATGGAAGAGCAGTTTAAATATATCAACCTGTTTGGCGCTGTCCTGGGATTTCTCATCGGTCTGATAAATCTGACCCTGCTGCAATTTTGATGGCGGCTGGTTGTAAGGGGTATGACCCGGGATCCCATTATTATCATGATCACGATTATCATGAAGACCGCTATGAGCACCGGCGGGATGTTGCCCGGCAACGACGTGAGGATCGAGTGGAAAGGACCAGGAAGATGAGCCCCGAGCAACGACAGCATCTTTCCAGGCGTCTGCAGCAGACCAGGCCGCAACGGCTGGAGCGGAGGCAGATACGACGGGCAAACAGGCCGGTCCGCAACATGGGGCGTCCACGGCCTGCTGTTCGTCGCCGCTAACCGGCAGGATTGCTCCTGCCAGTCAGACACAGATCATTTGTTGTCACTCGAACTGCCACACCCATCAATGAAAGGTAAACCGGTAGGAAAAGGTCTTTGGGTTGAGGTGATCCAGGGTCTTGTCCCCTACCTGGGCAAATGGATAGCCAAAGGTATTGAGTGGCGCTCCTTTTTGGGGCGGATTGAGTTGTATGTCGCGGCCCACGGCAAGTTTTACCCTGTACGCATCCCAGCCACCCCAGAAGTAATCACGATAGTTCCTGGTTTTGGTATCGCTTAAACGAAGATGCTCTTTGAGCATTTTTTTCCGCACATCCGCCGGATCAACCGGCACCCAGTCATAGCCTGGCAGGTAAAATTCCGCCCAGCAGTGTTGCCAGGTCGAGATATCCTGACCTGGCTTTTTTCCAAGGCGGATGCCGAATACTTCACGGGCCGGAATTCCAGCCGCCCGGCACAGGGCAACGAACACGGAATGGATGTCCGTGCATTTTCCCCCGGGCCGGTTGAGCAACAGACAGACATCTCCCTTGCCGCAGCCCCTGGTCTTTGGGTCCCGGTACATATTTTCACAGGTCCAGTCGTAAATCGCCTTTGCCTTGCCGAGAACTGTTGTCTTGCCTTTGGTAATCCTGTCTGCCAGGGCTTTGACCGGCCCGTCAATGGGGCCAAGACTTGTCGGCGACAGATAAAGGGCAAAATCAGCCCTGTTCCACGCGCCTTCCATCTCCGGAAAATTTCTGCGCCTGACCTCCTTGCGGATGACATGAAAGGTCAGGGTAAGTTTTCGGCTTTGCGCGTCCTTCTGCCAACGGGCATAGAGAATAGGGGTGGAATACTTCTGGTCGGAATAGACGGCCGAGTGCGCATAGTCTCCACTGACCGAAATGTGATCAATGAGCTGGTCACGGTCAGAGAGCGGATAGGGAATCCAGAGTTGCGCTACCTTGCCCTGTTGATGGCCGGAAAGATCAAACTGCATGGTAACGGTACCGCTTACCGTCTTTTCAGCTGATGCTGTCATTGGCATCATCAGAATACAGAGTGTCAGAGCAAGAAAAAAAGATATTTTATTATTCATGGGATTTTTTTGTTTGAGGTTGATGGAATACTATTTGCCAGGAACAGGAGCCGCGAGCGCCATGATTGCCCGGCTCGTGAATGCGGGGAAAGTTATATCGGAATTTATTATAATGCAAATAGGAAATATCTATAGTAAAAGGTGGGATAATTGGTCAGTGTGTGGAAAATCTTTCCACAGGCAAAACAATCACAATACGAGAACCAGAACCCTGAAAAAAATATCCTGGCACCATGATTCCGGCCGGACAGGGGAATATTATGGACCTGCGCAAGATAGAGGCCTTTTGCCTGGTTGTTGAACTGAAGAGCTTTACCCGTGCCGCCGAGGCATTGCTCCTGTCCCAGCCAACAGTCAGTGGGCACGTACACAGCCTTGAGAGTGAGCTTGGCCATAAACTGCTGGATCGTCTCGGGCGGCAGGTTGAGCCGACCCCGGCCGGCCGACTGTTGTATCGTTATGGACGCAGGATTCTTGCTACCACCAGGAGGGCGGTCGAGGCAATGGAACAGTTCAGCGGCAGGATTGCAGGCCGTCTGTTGCTCGGTAGCAGTACCATTCCCGGTACCTATATTCTCCCTGGCCTGATAGGGCGGTTTCATCTCCGTTATCCCAAGGTCAGGACAACCTTGCGGATTACCGGCTCCAGGTCCATTGCCCGGGAAGTCCTGGCCGGAGAACTTGAACTCGGTGTGGTTGGCGCACAATGGAATGAGGCCGGCCTTGAGTGGAGAGAGATATTTGCCGATGAACTTGTTATCGCTGTTCAGAAGGGACATCGCCTGGCAATGCAGGACACCGTTACCCTCAGGGATGTCGTGCAGGAACCATTTATCCTGCGTGAACAGGAATCAGGCACGAGAAAGGTCTTTGCAGAGGCGCTCAAAGTCCATGGAATGACGGAAAACGATCTCCATGGGGTGGCTGAAATCGGCTCCACCGCAGCCATCAAGGAGGCCGTCAAGGCTGGTGTCGGGGTCTCCATCCTTTCAAGACGGGCCCTTCAGGATACCATTGCCTGCGGCACCATGGCCGCTATCCGGTTGCAGGATGTTGATCTGTATCGGCATTTTTATCTGATTTGCAGGAAAAACAGAGAGCCGTCACCGGTGACTGCTGTTTTTATGGAGTACCTGCGTGAAAAGTCGGCTATTTCTGTACTCGATTCCGGTACCTGATGGAGGCGGGAAATCAGGGGTCAGGAGAGCGGAAAATTTTCTTGATCCAGGCACAATTACTTGGTTTCAAGGTATTTCAATTCCCAGAGCTTCATATTTTTTCAACTTACGCCACAGGGATACTCTGTCGATGCCAAGGATTTTGGCTGCCCTGGTTTTATTGCCCCCGGTTCGGGCAAGAACAGCAAGGATGTATTTTTGTTCATGTTCCGCAAGCGTTCTTGTCGGGTACGCTTCGTCTTCCAAAGGTGGAATCAGTGTTGTTGTATCATTGTGCAAAATCTCAGGGGGCAGATGATAGGGTTGAATTTCCTGTTCACGGCACATGGCAACGGATCGTTCTATAATATTTTCCAGTTCACGAACATTGCCGGGATAGTCATAGGCCAGGAGAATATCAAGGGCTTCGGCGGAAATGCTTTTAACCTTGTCGCCCGGAGAAAGAAATTTGGCGAGAAAATAGTTGATAAGCAGTGGAATATCATCTCTTCGCCAGCGCAGGGGAGGAATTTCTATGGTTACCACGTTGATACGATAAAAGAGATCCCTGCGAAACTGTTTTCTGTTTACTTCCTGATGCAAATCACGATTTGTGGCGGCAAGTATCCTGACGTCCACATCTATCTGCCGGGTACCTCCTACCCGCATTATCTTTTTTTCCTGGAGAACACGCAGGAGTTTTGCCTGCATACTCATTGCCATTTCACCTATTTCATCAAGAAAGATGGTGCCCTTGTCAGCTGATTCAAACAGGCCTGTCCGAAAACTGTCTGCGCCGGTAAAGGCCCCTTTTTCATGCCCGAACAACTCGTTGAGCATAAGTTCTTCGGTCAGGGCGCTGCAGTTTATGGGCAGAAAACGCTGGTTTGATCGTCTGCTGAGTGCATGAATTGTAGATGCGACCAGTTCCTTTCCAGTGCCGGTTTCACCACTTATGAGTACATTGCAGTCAAGTTGGGCAATTTCGGCAATATCGGTCTTTAGTTTAACGATGGAAGGAGATTTACCGATAAACTGAATTCCTTTTTCCCGACGGATCATTCTATGCTGTTTGCGGATTTCCCGGCGAATCAATGTCTTTTTCAGGGACATGGTCACCAGGTGAAAGAAATACTCACTGGAAAAGGGTCGAACAAGATATGAAAAGGCGCCGGCCATCATAACGGTAACTGCGGATTCAACGGATTTCTGGTCAGTGATGAAGATGGTTTCAATGTCAGGTCGCAGACGTTGGGCACGCAGCATCAAGGTCACGCCATCCATATCGGTAACCAGGTTATCCGTGACAAGGATATGAAAATGACGATGTTTGATTCGGGCCAGCGCTCTTTCTCCTGAATCCACATTCTCGGTTTTGTAGCCCTCCTGTTCCAGAAGGCTGCAGGTGGCGGTTCGATGCTGTTCCACTGGATCGACAACCAGGATAGCAACATTTTTATTATGTCGTTTCATGATACTGTGCGTTGCAATGTGCAATATTGTTGCAATGTGCAATAATAGCGGATTGCTTATTTGTTCGATTGAATGTTTTTATCAGGAAAATAAACACTTTTTATGCATTTTACTGTAAAGTGGAACAAAGTGAAATGATAAACGTTGCAATATGAAACAACGGTTTCGGTGGTTTGTGAATTAGATATTTCCACTCGTTGGTAACTATCTATTTTTCTGATGTTATATTGGTTTCATGAAAGTTTGTTGTAAGGCATGATTTGTGCAGTTACAGGAGCGGACATGAGATACGGCTGAATATCATACAACGGTATTTTAGATGCTATTTTCACAGTGAATAAAAACAGTTTCATTGATGTACAGTAAGTATGTTGTGAATCGCCCCGGAACACTCGACACAGCAGATCGGTTTTTTTACGACGTCACTAAAACTGAATTTAGTAACAAAGTTTTTCAGGAAGGAGGAAGTGTGATGCCCATTGGCAAGGGAATGTTTCTTATATCGCAGGGAATGATACTGATACTTTTGCTGGTATCATCTTTGGCTTTTGCAGGCAATAAGTCGTCTGCGGATAAGGAGATAAAAAAGGCGATGACATCCTATTCTCAGGCAGTATCAGCCGATGAACAGGCCCCTGCCATGGATTCGAGAACTGCGGAAAAGGCGTCCATAAAAGCAGCGGAAGCAAACAGGAAGGGAGGGAAAATTGCATTTACCCCGAAAATGGGAATCGTTATGGCAGTGCTGGCGCTGGCAATTCTCATGTTCATTTTTGAATGGGTACGCGTGGATGTGGTTGGTTGGATAATGATGGTTATTCTGCCTATTCTTGGAGTCGTAAGCCCCAAAGAAGCCATCAGCGGCTTGTCAAGTAACGCTGTTGTTTCCATTATCGCGGTTATTATCATTGGTGCCGGTCTTGACAAGACCGGCTGCATGAATGTGCTTGCCCGGAAAATTTTAAAAATTGCCGGTAAATCAGAGAGCAGGATAATGACCTTGATTTCAGCCACTGTTGCCTTTATTTCAAGCTTTATGCAGAATATCGGCGCCGCAGCACTTTTTATGCCTGCTGCCATCCGCATTGGCAGGCAGACCGGAATCCCGGTTTCGCGTATCCTGATGCCCATGGGTTTTTGCGCGATTATTGGTGGCACGATAACTCTGGTTGGCGCCAGTCCGACTATCCTGCTCAATGATCTCATCGATCAGTCCAACAGTCTTGGTCTTCTTGGTGTACAGGTCGAGCCTTTGGGACTTTTCACGCAAACGCCCATTGGCATAGCTTTGGTTATTGCCGCAATTCTATATTTTATCCTGTTGGGTCGTTTTATTTTGCCAAAGGGTGGTGGGCAGGACAGCGACAACAGTTTGCTGCCTTCTTCCCTGGTTGATACCTATCAGGAAATAGCAGGGATTTACGAGCTTGAGATACCGGATGATTTCGGTTCATTTAAGCTCAGGGAGCTGCATGTTCGCAGCAGATATCATATTACCATTGCCGGTGTATATCTGCCCGGAACCAAATATAAAAATTTTGCACCGACCAAAGATGAGCTCATTCAATCAGGTGAAATCATAGTTGTTATTGGTAATGAAGAGCATGTTAAAAAATGTGCAGAGGATTTGGACTGGCGACTCAAGGAAGATTTGGAGGTATTTGCTGAAGATTTTTCACCTAATAATGCCGGTATCCTGGAAGGTATCATCACGCCCCGTTCCGAGTTGGTGGGAAAAACACTTGCAGAGGTTAATTTCCGCAAAACTCATCATGTTGTGCCGGTGGTCCTCTGTCGAAGCGGTGTCTGCCAGTTTAAGGATATAACTCAAGAGAAACTAAAGGCCGGTGACGCCATTCTCATGTTCGGCCGCTGGGAATTTTTTCATGCCTTGAAGAAAAAAGATATGTTTACCTTTACCACCGAGATAAAGGGGGAAATAATGCGGGAAGAAAAGGCCCGCACTGCTGTTTTCTGGCTTTTTGTCGCCATCGGCCTGGTCCTCGGCTTTGAGCCGATTACCGGGCTGTTTGGTGTGCCAATGAAACTGTCTCTTTCCATCTGTCTTCTGGCCGGTGCCTTGGGCATGATTCTGACCAGGGTTTTATCCGTTGAAGAGGCATATAAATCGGTTGACTGGATGACGGTTTTTCTTCTCGGCGGGTTGATTCCTCTGGGACTTGCCTTTCAGAAAACAGGGGCGGCCGAGTGGATTGCCACCACGATAATGAATGCCATCGGTTCTGTGCCCAATATAGTCTTTCTTCTCGTTGTTGGCCTGTTGACATCCTTTTTCACCCTGGTGGTCTCCAATGTAGGCGCGACGGTACTGCTGGTACCGCTCTGCATGTCAATGGCCATACAGGCTGGTTCCGACCCGCGAATTACGGCCATGGTTGTGGCCCTGGCCGCATCCAATACCTTTGTCCTGCCGACGCATCAGGTCAATGCCCTGATCATGCGTCCGGGTGGTTATCGCACAGTCGACTATGCCAGGGCCGGCTTCGGTATGACAATTATTTTTCTCATAGTTTTGATCGGTATGCTGTATCTGTTCTATTGAAAACGATGTTTAAGATACTTTTCCGCAATGGGAATCGCGGGTTCCTTCTTGTTCCACCGCTCTGCGGGTCAACAGAAACATCAGAAACAAATCAGTTTCATGCTTTGTTGTACTGTTAAGCCATGCTGGCTTATTGTCTTACTCCCGAATTTCTCTCATTTAATAAAAAAACCCGGCCTCATTTTGAGGCCGGGTTTTTTTACGATCACGAGGTCCTTTTTTGTTTGGTAATCCTGTGATGGTTGAATGATTACTGGACTCTGTGCAGTTCCACCCGACGATTTTTGGCCCTTCCTTCAGGCGTTAAATTGTCAGCAATGGGATCCGCTTCCCCAAAACCCTTTGCAGAGAGTTGATCGGCAGGAACACCCTGTTTGACAAGATAATCCATAACCGCCTGCGCCCGTTTCTGGGAAAGTTGCAGGTTACGCTTGCTGTCACCGATATTATCGGTATATCCCGCAACCTCAAGTTTCATGCCAGGAAGACCAATGAGGATTTTGGCCACGTTGTCCAGATTTTTTCTGGCCGAATTTGTCAGTTTTGCGGTGCCAAGGGCAAAGTTGATATCCTGAAGGACAATCTTTGCATTTTCCGCACATCCGAGCTTGTCAACAGTTGCTCCGGAAGCGGTGTCCGGACAGAGATCCAGACGGTCGACAACCCCATCATTATCACTGTCTATTTCACAACCCTCAGCATTGACCTTTGCTCCGGCAATGGTGTTCGGACACTTATCATCGGCATCGGAAACGCCATCTTTATCTGAATCCTTGGATTTTTGGATAATCTGTTCCCGTTCTTTTTGCAGGCTTGCAATTTTTTCTTCAAGGGTTTTGATATTCTGATTTGCCTCTTCAAGTTGCTGTTTAAGTTCTGCAACCTCTTTGGCGCTGCCCTGAAGATCATTGATTGTCGCCTTTAACTGTTCAATTTCACTTTCTTTTGTGGAGAATGTTGATTTAAGTTCAGCCAACTGGGCAGCCACGGCCGCACTCTGTGCAAGTTTGGCCGCCAGTTGCTTTTTCTCGCTGGTCAGTGCGGCCAGGTTTTGTTGCAGCTGTGCAAAAGCGGACTCTTTTGCCGTGAGCTCTTTTTTCAGCAGTTTTTCCTGCTGCAGGGCATCGTTTAATGCTTTAATTTTGGCCTCGGCAGCAGACAGTCGATCCTGAAGGGTCTTTTCCTGCTGTTTGTTTTGCGACAGGCTCTGGCCCAGGGCTTTGAGTTTTGCCTTGAGTTCACTTACCTGGTCATTGGCAGCCGCAAGGGCAGCTGTTTTTTCCTTGAGAGCAGCAGCATCGCTCTGCAGTTGGGTCAGCTTTTTCTGCAGTGCCTTAATCCGAGCCTGCGCTGCGGTCAGCTCATCACTTTTTGCCTTCAGATTACCCTTCATCTTTTCAATGTCGGCAGCAGTAGCCTTTGCTGCTTCCAGTTGCTTGGCAAGGTTTTCGTTTTCTTTTTTCAGCGAGGTGACCGAAGCATGAAGGGCTTCAATCTGCTTCTGCAGTTCATTCTGGGCGACAAGTTTTTTCTGTGCCTCATTTACCTGATTGGTAAGTTTTTCGTTTTCCCCCTTGATAGAAGTAAGAGAGGCCTGCAGGGTTTCAATCTGCTTCTGCAGTTCATCCTGGGCGACAAGTTTTTTCTGTGCCTCATTTACCTGGTTGGTAAGTTTTTCGTTTTCCTCTTTGAGAGAGGTGAGGGAGGCCTGCAGGGTTTCAATCTGTTTCTGCAGTTCATCCTGGGCGACAAGTTTTTGCTGCGCCTCGTTTACCTGGTTGGTAAGTTTTTCGTTTTCCTCTTTGAGAGAGGTGAGGGAGGCCTGCAGGGTTTCAATCTGTTTCTGCAGTTCATCCTGGGCGACAAGTTTTTGCTGCGCCTCGTTTACCTGGTTGG
>JALVAI010000079.1 GCA_027011235.1 Desulfobulbaceae bacterium | reverse complement strand
TTTCCTCATAGACCTGATTTTTGTCCTTGCGTCCCTGGTACACATGGGCAAAGCCAAGATCACCTGCCCGCCGTCGGACTGCCTCTGAGGTTCGGGCTGTGATAAGGCCGACATCCACGCCGCTGTCCTGGAGCATGCGCAGGCCAAATCCGTCTTTGGTATTAAAGGCCTTTGATTCGCCGCCGTCCTCGGTATACACAATGGTGCCGTCGGTGAGGACGCCGTCAACATCCAGTAATAACAGTTTGATCAGTTTTGCCCTGGGGAGAAGGGACTGCCACTCCTTGCTGCGCTCAACCGGTCGCTCCCGCTCCATGGCCCGCTGACGCAGGGCCTGGGTCAGTTCACAGTCTGAGGGATACTCTCCGGGACCGGAAACCGGACAACCGTTGTCACTCATCGGTGGTTTCCCCAATTGCCTCCCGAATGGCCAGCAGTTGTTGCAACAGGGGTTCTACCTTGTCCAACGGCCAGGAGTTGGGACCATCGCAGAGCGCCTTGTCGGGGTCGGGATGAACCTCCATGAAGAGGCCGTCGATACCGGCGCCCATGGCGGCCCTGGCCAGGGGTGGAATGAATTCACGCTGGCCACCGGAACTTCCGCCCCGGCCGCCGGGCAGTTGCACCGAGTGGGTGGTATCAAAGATTACCGGACAGCCCATTTTTCGCATCACCGGCAGGGAGCGCATATCCACCACCAGGTTGTTATAACCGAAACTGGTCCCCCGCTCGGTGAGCAGCAAACGGTCACAACCGGCGGCCCGTATCTTGCCCACCGCATGCACCATGTCCCAGGGGGCGACAAACTGCCCTTTTTTGAGATTGACAGTAACGCCGGACTTGGCGGCTGCCACCAGGAGATCGGTCTGTCGGCAGAGAAATGCGGGAATTTGTATAATATCTAAAAGATCAGCTGCCATTTCCACCTGGCAGGATTCATGGATATCCGAGACCACCGGTACCCCGACCTCGCTGCGGATACGCCCCAGTTGCCGGAGCCCGTTTTCCAGACCCGGGCCGCGGAACGATTGGAGCGACGTCCGGTTGGCCTTGTCAAATGAGGCCTTGAAAACATAGGAAATACCAAGGCGCGCGCAGATGGCCTTCATTTCGCGGGCAATGTCCCAGGCCAGTTCACCGGATTCCAGGACACAGGGGCCGGCAAGCAGCAGCAGGGGATGGCCGGGACCGACCAGAAAGCGCTCCTCCGGGGTGGTGATGGCAACGGGTTCGATCATGTTTTATTTTTCCCCTTGCTGCTGTTGGCAAGTGCTGCCCGAATAAATTCCCGGAACAGGGGATGCGGCCGCATGGGTTTTGATTGAAATTCCGGGTGGAACTGACAACCGAGAAACCAGGGGTGGTCGGTCAGTTCAACAATTTCCACCAGCTCATCATCGGGCGAGGTGCCGCTGATCACCAGGCCGGCTTCCTGCAACTGCTTGCGGAAGATATTGTTGAACTCATACCGGTGCCGGTGGCGCTCGCTGATTTCATCGGTTTGATAGGCCGCCCAGGCCAGGGTGTCCTTGACCAGCTTGCAGGGATAGGCGCCCAACCGCAGGGTTCCGCCCATATCCGAATTTTCATCACGAATCTCCATCTTGCCGGTACGGAAGTCAAACCATTCCTTCATCAGGTAAATGACCGGTTCCGGTGTGTCGGGATCAAGCTCCGTGGAATGTGCCTTGGTGAGCCCGGCGATATTACGGGCAAATTCAACCACCGCCAGCTGCATTCCGAGACAGATGCCGAAAAAGGGGATTTTGTTTTCCCGGGCATAGGTAATGGCCCTGATTTTTCCCTCCATGCCACGGCTGCCAAAGCCGCCGGGAACAAGGATACCGTCACATTCCCGTAATTCATCGGTCGATGTGCTGGTTTCCAGATCATCGGCGGCAATATATTTCAGGTCAACCCGGGCATTGTTGGCAATTCCGCCGTGGATCAAGGCCTCGTGCAGGCTCTTGTAGGCCTCTTTCAAGTCCACATACTTGCCGGTGATACCGATGGTGACCCGGTGTTTCGGGTGTTTGATTTTATCGACCAGTTCTTTCCAGGGCTCGATGTTGGGTGCGCCCGTCCAGATGCCCAGTTTTTCCAGGATACGGTCATCAACGCCTTCCGCATGCAGTTTGAGCGGGACCTCGTAAATGGAATCAACGTCAATGGCCGTGATAACGTCCTTTGGTTCCACGTTACAGAACAGGGCGATTTTTTTCTTGATCGAGGCGTCCAACGGCACCTCGGTACGGCACATGAGGATATCAGGCTGGATCCCGGAGGCCAGCAACTCCTTGACCGAATGCTGGGTGGGCTTGGTTTTTATTTCACCGGCACTCTTGATGTAGGGGACCAGGGTCAGGTGGATGAACAGGGAGTAGTCCCGGCCCAGATCGGTGCGTAGCTGCCGGATGGCCTCGATAAAGGGCAACCCCTCGATATCGCCGACAGTACCGCCGATCTCGATAATGGCCACGTCCACGGACCCGTCCAGCTGAAGGACGGCTTGCTTGATCTCGTCGGTGATGTGCGGGATCATCTGCACGGTACCGCCCAGGTACTCGCCCCGCCGCTCCTTGGTGATGACCGAGTAGTAAATGCGGCCGGAGGTGTAGTTGTTTTTCTGGGCCATGACCGCATCGGTGTAACGCTCGTAATGGCCCATGTCCAGATCGGTTTCGGCCCCGTCGTTGGTGACGTACACCTCTCCGTGCTGAAAGGGATTCATGGTGCCGGGATCCACGTTGATATAGGGGTCCAGCTTCTGGAAGGTCACGCTCATGCCCCGGCATTCAAGAAGAGAGCCGATGGAGGCCGCGGCCAGTCCTTTGCCGAGAGAGGAAAGAACACCGCCGGTAATGAAGATAAACTTTGTTTTTCTGGTCGGCTCTGTTTTCATGTCATCCTTCCCGTGGAAATGGAGAAAAAGAATATGCGGGCTGAAGCTGTCCCGGTTGACGATACTTTGATGGGAACTCATCATACCCCATTGGCTTATATTTGACAACCGTTGGGCTGGGGGAATTTATGTCTGCCCGGCGGTGTTGCCGGTTGAAGGTAAATGCCGAGGGGAAACTTTCATAACATATTGAATCATCATATCTATTCAACATAGATGCCTGGCAGGATTTAACTGGATTGTTGGGTGCGAATATTCGGAAAAAAGATGCTGGTTACAGCCTTTTTTTCGCTGCCGGTCAACTGTGCATTCAGTGACTCCTGTCAGGGATAATCCTGGTGTTTGTTCATCCGGTTACAGGGTGGACGGGGACTATTTCCCGACCATTCCGGCCAGCCACAGGGTGAGTGGCGAACAGAAGCTGATGACGAGGAGGTCGATGATTAGAACGGCGAGAAAGGGAAGCACCCGCCTGGAGACGGCGCCGAGGCTGTCTCCGGAAATGGAGCCGGAGACGATCAGGCAGATACCCATGGGCGGGGTGAGCATGCCGATGGCCAGGTTGGTGACCACGATGACGCCGAGCTGGATCATATTGATGTGCAGGGCGGGCAGCATGGCCGTGATCATGGGCACCAGTAGAATAAGGGCGGCGGTGGTTTCGACAAAGGTGCCGGCAATGAGCAGGATAAGGTTGATGAGCAGCAGCAGGATGACCGGGTTGTCGGACAGGGTC
>JALVAI010000078.1 GCA_027011235.1 Desulfobulbaceae bacterium | reverse complement strand
TTGTATAGAAAAATTTTTATTTAATTAGCCACGTTCCCCACCTGAAGGCAAGGTCAAACCAGGAAAACCCTTATCGGTCATACCGCTACATCATATTCTCAGGGTCCACATCTATTGTCATCCGGACCTGTCTGGAACAGAGGGATGATCTTTCGGCAAGCACCCGGCCGCAGAGCTGGTGGACCGTTGCCGGGATAAAGGCCTTGATCAGCATCTGATAGCGATACCGGTCCCGCAGCAGGGCCAGCGGCGCCGGGGCCGGCCCAAGGATTTCACCCTCTTTGCTCGCAAGCCGGTCCCGGCAAAATGAGGCAACCCGGGCCGCAGTCTCCAGGACCAGGTTTTCGACCGGACCGGAAAACCGGAAGTTGATCAGACGGGAAAAGGGCGGATAGCCAAGCTCATGGCGGCCCGCGATCTCCTGGTGGTAAAATCCCCTGTAATCATGCTCCCTGGCAAAGGAGACAACATAATGGCCGGGCTGGTGGGTCTGAATAATGACCCGGCCGCTCCGCCGTCCCCGCCCGGCCCTACCGGTCACCTGGGAGAGCAGGGAAAAGGTGCGCTCGGCTGCCTTGTAATCAGGCATGTTCAGACCGGAATCCGCCCACACCACGCCAACCAGGGTCACATGGGGAAAATGCAGCCCCTTGGCTATCATCTGGGTCCCGACCAGGATATCGATATCCCGGCTGCGTACCCTGGCCAGCAGGGCAAGATACTCCTTTCTGCTTCCGGCGGTGTCACTGTCCAGCCGGGCAATCCTTGCCTGGGGCAGTATCTGGCCCACCTCGTTTTCAACCCGTTCGGAACCAAGACCCAGCGGAACTATTTTTCCAGTCCTGCAGCCGGGACAGAGAATATTGGTCGGCAGCGTATAGCCGCAATAATGACAGACCAGTTGCCCTGCTCCCCGGTGCAGGGTCATGGAGACCCGGCAGTGACGACACCTTATCACATGGCCGCAGTCCCGGCACAACATAAAGGCGGCATAGCCGCGCCGGTTGACAAAGAGCAGGCTCTGCTCACCCCGGGCCAGGTTATCCTTGAGGGCCTGGGCCAGCCGGTCGGAGAAAAAAAGGTCCTGGCGTGATCTTTTCACTGCCCTCAAATCCACTATTTCAACCTCGGGCATCCGCTGGTCAGCCACCCTTTTTTTCATGGTCAGCAGGCGATACCTGCCGGTGTCGGCATGATAGAAACTGGTCAGAGAGGGCGTGGCCGATCCAAGCACAACCGGACAGCTGGAAAATTTTGCCCGCAGAACGGCCAGGTCACGGCCATTGTAACAAAGGCCACTGTCCTGTTTGTAGGATGATTCATGCTCCTCATCAACGATGACCAGGCCGAGATTGGACAGGGGCGCAAACACCGCTGATCGGGCGCCGATAACCACCCGCGCCCGACCGGAGAGGATGCGCTGCCATTCATCAAATCGCTGGCCTGAACTCAGGCCGCTGTGCAGCACGGCCAGGGTATCGCCGAAACGGGAATAAAAATGGGCCTCAAGCTGGGAGGAAAGGGCAATCTCCGGCACCAGCACCAGCACCGTCTTATCCAGGGCCAGGGCCTGTTGGGCCGCCTGCAGGTAGACTTCGGTCTTGCCGCAACCAGTGACGCCAAAGAGGAGAAAACGGGCAAAGGTTCCAGCCTCAACCGCGGGCAAAATCTGTGATAATACCGCTTCCTGTTCATCGGTCAGGGCGCCGGGTTGCTCCATGGGCGGGGGCTGTTCGCCAAAGGGATCACGGTAGAGACGACGCCTTTCTTCGCTCAAAATCCCGGCAACAAACGGCCTTTTAAGAATCTTGCCCGCATTGCCGTAGGCGCGTACCAGGTCCCGTTTGCTCACGGGCCGGCCGCCGCCGGCAAGATAGATTTTCAAAAAACGGGTCAACAGGGTCTGTTCCGCCTTGCCGGGCGACAGATCCAGTTGCCTGGTCAGGTGGGCATACACATCCTCGGCGTTCCTGCCGTCACAAGTCCTGAGAATGGCATCAACCTTCGGGGTCACCACAATGACCTTTTCCAGCCTGGCCTGATTCCTGCCCCGGATCAGCACATCTTCAACGACCAGCAGCCCCTGCCCTTCCCATTTTTTCAGCTGCCTTTGCAGGGCAGGCTTGCGCCAGAGCCGTGCCGTCTTTGGAGCCGGCAGCCTGCCGGTGGCCAGCAGTTCCCGCATCCATCCGCTTTTGCCATACCGATCATCACCAGCAAGCAGTGATTTGTCCTTTTTTCCCTGCCGGGTCAAACGAAGGACATGGCCGCTGGTTGCGGTGATGCCGCCGGGCAGGGCCGTGCGGATGACCTCGCCAAGGGGATAATGATAATAATCGGCTATCCAGCGGTACAGGGGAACCAGGCCGGGGGGAAAGAGGGGCTCCTGATCGAGGCAGTCAACAATGGGCCTGATGGTAAATGAATCCCTGTCAGACGTTTTTTCGGGCGGATCAACGATCTCAAGGATAAAGCCCGTGATTAGACGGCCGCCAAGGGGAACCAGCACCCGCAGGCCGATTTGCAGGGGTTCTTCATGGCCAACCGGCTGTCCGTAGGTCAGGGGAGTTGCCAGGGGAGCGACAACGGCAACTTCATAACAGTGCATATATTGTTTGCATTAACCGGCTGCCGGAGAAACGCCAGCAACCGAGGCGGTCCGGATCAAAGGCCGCGACAGAATCTTTGTCATAATTTCAACGCAATATCAAGATAATATTATTATCCATTTATTTTTTTTTAAACAACTTTCTGAATGCTTTTATCTCTGACTGATTTATATTGTATATGTTCAATATCTTTTTTTATATTTTTGACGAGTTGTGAAAAACTTGATGAACACGATTGCGAAAAATTATCTTTTATTTTCCATAATTCTTCAATTATTTCATCATGAGGTTCTTGTAATTCTTTTTTATTATTATCCATATTCCATCTCCTGTGGCGTGCAGATCGTTGGTAGAACTAATTTTTCATCGTAGGAAATTTTTTGTAACTTTCTGATAAAATGAGCATTTGCTAAATGCCTGCAATTCCAAGTAAGAAGAAAGTCTATTTTGTAATATGTTGCGATTGCAATATGCAATGTATCAGCTCTTGCTTTCTCCGGGAGATAGGCTTTTGTAAAAAATAACTCTGCAATTTCCGCACATTCCTGCTCGATTGAAAGGACCGAAATTTCCTGTAAAGCATTCAATCGTAATTCTACGGCATCTTTGTCACCTTTTGTTGATTCTGCAACGACAAGTTCAGATACAAAATTTTGATAGCTATGTCTTTGTTTTTCCCACCAATCACAGGTGATTTTCTGTCTGGCAGCTGAAATTAAATTTCTACTCGGTCTTGCTACCAAATAGCTGATAATTGACGTTTCAATGTAAATTGATTCCATACCAATTTTTCCCAATGCAAACTATGCGAGTTCCATGAGAACGTATTGAGAAAAAAACACTTTTCATTCTCCTTAGCAGAATTTTTTCAATAGCTTTTTGCTTACACATCTGTTCTCCAACCGGTTCCTGTTCAAATTGGTTGGCGGCTCAGCCATTACCACTTAGTTTTTTGTTGAGATGGTCGCTAAAGGCAGTGCCAAGGTCGGGATGCTCAAGGGCAAAATCAACAATGGCCTTCAGGTAGCCAAGC
>JALVAI010000077.1 GCA_027011235.1 Desulfobulbaceae bacterium | reverse complement strand
GCAGAGCCACTTATCATGGCGCGAAAGGTCCTCTGCCTCAGCTCCCACAACCTTGCCCAGCCACTCCTTTATCTCCGGACTGTTCACATTGTCGTTATACACCCACTTTTCATTGCCGGTATTGTAGGGCGGATCAATGTAAATGCACTTCACCTGCCCGGCGTAATAGGGCAAAAGGGCTTTCAGGGCCAGCAGGTTGTCCCCCTGAACAAGCAGGTTGCCGCTTTCCGGGTCGCCTACGGATAAATCCGGATCGCACTTGAGCAGGTGAAAGGGCACTTCCTTATGATGATTTACCACGGCCTTTTTGCCGATCCAATCCAGTGTGGGCATTTCAACTCCATAAAATAACGTATAAATTTACACAATCTTGATATGTACCAACCGACGGTGAAATTCTCAAGGAAAATGGAGTTTTATGATGCTACACGAATAAAAAACGAGGAAATCAGTGCCTTATTCCTGAATTCCTGTCATAAAAAACAAGGAAATTTCATGAAGAAAAGCTCGTTATTTTAACCGATTGTCTCGTTCTCTTGCGCATGTAGCATAATTGTTGCATGTCCTGTAGGGGCGAATTTATTTGCCTGATAAAGGCGTAATTTTATCTGGCATGCCTTTCCCAAGGCGGCTGAAGCCGCCCCTACAGACTTGGGTTGCGGGCAAGGCCCGCATTAGGGATAGAAAACCATGCAGCTGGATGGTGCGTTACAGCCGCCGAAACGGGGAGTATATTCATAGTGCCTTACTCCTGAATTCCTGTTATAAAAAACAAGGAAATTTCATGTAGAAAAGCTCGTTATTTTAACCGATTGTCTCGTTCTCTTGTGCATGCAGCATAATTGTTGCATGTCCTGTAGGGGCGAATTTATTCGCCTTGGGAAAGCGTTATTTTATCTGGATGCCTTCCCCAAGGCGGCTGAAGCCGCCCCTACAGACTTGGGTTGCGGGCAAGGCCCGCGTTAATTGAGCCCCGCCCCGGAACAATACTCCTCTGAGTCCATGCTTCGCTCCGCTTGCCTGTATATCTGTATTTTTACTTGGCCATCTTTAAAAACGATTTGGACTTTTTACGGGATCATCAAACTGGAAAAAGAAAAGCCGGTTGGGGAAAACCTCCCAACCGGCTGTTTTTTTCGTGGTGCCCGGAGCGAGAATCGAACTCGCACAGTCGCATGGACCGAGGGATTTTAAGTCCCTTGCGTCTACCAGTTCCGCCATCCGGGCACGGACGGCATGGTAACATTTGCTCTCCTTGTTTGTCAACGGGATTGGCAGGGGAATGTCCTCCTTTTTTTCTATGAATGTTGGTTATTTTTTGAGTAAATATGCTATGCTCAGTCCTGATCAGGTCTCATATATATATTACCGGTATCCCTGCATACCCATTGGTCGACCTTCTTTGATAACCGCCCACTTGCACGATATGGCGTTTTGGTCAATGGACACTGTTCTCCGGGATAAGGCTTTTCCATTTACATAGAATAATTATGCGAAAAATCCTTCTCGTTCTGTCCCTTTTTGTGGGGATTATTCTGTGCGGGACGTTTGGGTATATGTTCCTGGAACATCTTTCCTTCTGGGATTCCATGTACCTGACCATTATCACGATTGCCACTGTCGGCTATGGTGACCTGGTCCCTTCCCATCCCGGCGGCAAGGTGTTTACCATATTTCTGCTCTTTGCCGGGGCCGGACTGGTTATGTATACATTAAGCAAGATTACCGAGGCCATGGTCGAGGGAAGCTTGCGCAAAATGCTGGAGAGAAGAAAAATGGACAAGAAGATTGCCAGGCTCCGTGATCATTTCATTATTTGTGGTTTTGGCCGTATCGGTCAGGTGATCTGCGAGATTCTCGAGGATGCCGGTCGTCCTTTTGTCGTGATCGAACGAGACGAGGAGGTGCTGCGTGAAATAGATCAGCTTGGCTACATTTCTGTGGCAGGCGAGGCAGAAGAGGACGAAATCCTTCATGTCGCGGGGATAGAAAGGGCAAGAGGTCTGATTGCCGTTGTGTCAACAGATGCGGACAACCTGTTTATCACCCTCACCGCCCGTGGCCTGAACCCATCTCTCTTTATCCTGGCCCGGTCTTCCGGTTCCCGGGGCACGCGGACCAAACTGCTTCGGGCCGGGGCCTCCAAGGTAATTTCTCCCTATTATATCGGCGCCCGCCGGATGGCCCAGCTGCTTTTACGGCCAACAGTGACCGATTTTATTGATCTGGCCATGTACGCAGGTGAACTGGGCCTGAGATTAGAGGAGATTCTTGTGTCCGACAATGCCGCTTTTGCCGGCAAGAAGCTTATGGAATCAGGTATTCGCAAACGCCATGATATAATTGTTGTCGCCATTAAACGCCATGCCGGCGATATGCTCTTTAACCCCAAGCCAGACACCATGATTCTGCCGGGGGACATCATGATAGTCCTTGGCGAGGCGGATCATATCAGTGCCCTGGAGAAAGAGGCCTGATAATCGCCCGCATCTCGCGCACGGCCTGGTCGAGCCCGACCAATACTGCCCGGCTGATAATGGCATGGCCGATGCTCAGCTCTTCGATGGTCGGCAGGGCGGCGATTCGGGCAGTGGTGAGATAATCCAGGCCATGACCGGCATTGACCCTCAGGCCGGATTCAAATGCCAGCTCCGCTGCCTGTTCGATCAATCGAAATTCCTTGTCCCGGTCCTGTTCGGTGGTCGCATCGCAGTAGCGGCCGGTATGCAGCTCGACAAAGGTGGCACCAATATCTGATGCCGCCTCAATCTGGACAGCGTCCGGATCAATGAAAAGGGAAACAGGAATTGACGCCTTTTTCATGCGGGCAATGGTTTTTGCCAGTTTTTTTTCATTTTTGATCACATCAAGTCCCCCTTCGGTGGTCAGCTCCTTTCGCTTTTCCGGCACCAGTGTGATCATGTCAGGTTTGATATCCAGGGCAATGTTAATGATCTCTTTTACGGCAGCCATTTCAAGATTCATCTTGGTCTTGATGGTTTGCCGAAGAAGTCGGATGTCCCGGTCCTGGATATGGCGGCGGTCTTCCCGCAGGTGGACGACAATACCCTCGGCCCCGGCAAGTTCACAGATACCGGCGGCAAGAACAGGGTCGGGTTGGGTGCCTCCCCTTGCCTGGCGGACAGTGGCGACATGGTCAATATTGATTGCAAGTTTTGGCATGGTTGTTCTCCTCAAAAAACGTTTCGATGTACATAACTGCTGCATGAGGTCCTTTTCCATCTCCCACATGGCCAGGGCCTCTTCTTCCGAGCGTTCATGATCATGGCCGAGCAGGTGCAGTAACCCGTGGATAATGAGTTCTGTGAGCCGAAAATGAAGAGAGCGTTTTGCCTGGACGGCCTCCCGTCGCGCTGTGTCTACAGAGATAAGGATGTCCCCGAGCTCAGGCGGTTGGCCGGGAAAGGGGTCGCCGTCATCTGCGGGAAAGGAGAGGACATTGGTTGCTTTGTTGATATTTCGATACCTGTTGTTGAAATCAGCCATGGTCTGATCATCGAGCAGGACCAGGCTGAACAACCGGTCAGGACAGCCCAGCAGCTTAAGCAGCCTCTGTCCCCGGTTCAACAGAATTTGTTGGTTGATTCGTCCCTTGGCGGGCGAATATTGATTAATGATATGTAGGGGCA
>JALVAI010000076.1 GCA_027011235.1 Desulfobulbaceae bacterium | reverse complement strand
GGTATCCCGGACATGCGTATCCCGATTGCCTATGCCTTGTCCTATCCCGAACGTATACCTCTTGACCTGCCGCGTCTTGATCTCGCCGGCTGCGGAACCTTAAGTTTTGAGGAACCGGATTATGGGCGTTTCCCGGCCCTGAAAATGGCCTTTGGAGCCCTTGAACAGGGAGGCATGCAGCCGGCAGCGCTGAACGCAGCCAACGAGATTGCTGTGGACGCCTTTCTTGAGGGGAAGATCGGGTTTTCCGATATTCCGGCTGTCGTTGCCGCGGTGCTGGCGGTCCAAATCGATGGTAATGACCTTGATCTGGAGCAGATCCTGGCTGCGGACAAACAGGCGCGGGCCCTGGCCCTGCAGGAAGTCGAACGTCGTCGCGACCAGGCAAAGAGGTAAGCGGGCAACGAGATTGCGGGCGGTGGTCCTGATCACTTGCGGCTGATCTCCAATTGATCGGAGAGTTACCCGGGAAAAGATAATACTTACACAGAGAAACCATCTATCGTATGAATTCACTGCTCTCCTTTGTCCTTGTCCTGGGAATCCTTATTTTTGTCCATGAATTTGGCCATTTTCTGATTGCCAAGCTCTGCGGCGTCCGGGTACTCAAATTCTCCCTTGGTTTCGGCAACAAGGTGATTGGCCGGAAATGGGGAGAGACCGAATATCTTATTTCCGCCTTTCCCCTGGGCGGTTATGTCAAGATGTACGGGGAGCAGCAGGGCGAGCCCATCCCTGAAGCGGAACAATCACGCTCCTTTTCCCATAAATCGGTCAAACAGCGCTTTGCCATCGTGTTTGGCGGGCCGCTGTTTAACCTGTTATTTGCTGTTATTCTCTTTTTTGTCATGTTTGCCCTGGCAGGACTGCCCGAACCCGTCGACACCACTGCCATAGGACAGGTTTCGCCGGGATCAGTGGCTGAAAAGGCCGGGCTGAAGGCAGGTGACCGCATTGTTTCCATAGACGGTCAAAAGACCCTTTCCTGGCAGCAGGTCTCCGAGTTGATCAAAAACAGCGGCGGCCGAGAGGTTGTACTCGTTGTCGACCGGGGTGGCAAAAAGATAACCGTCAGGGCCACGCCGACCATGGAGGAGGTGAAAAATATCTTCGGAGAGGTTGTCGGCAAGCGCTATCTGCTTGGCATCACCCGCAGTGATGAAATACGGTACAAAAAGGTCGGTCCTGTCGAGTCGATCAAGGCCGCATTTATCCAGACCTGGAACCTGATTTATCTGACCATTATGGGAATCGTGAAAATCATTGAGCGGGTTGTTCCAGCCTCTGAACTTGGCGGGCCGATCCGGATTGCCGAAATCGCCGGCCAGCAGCTGGAGGCGGGCTGGATGAATCTGCTTTATTTCATGGGGCTGCTCAGCGTCAATCTCGGGATTTTGAACCTGCTGCCCATCCCGGTCCTTGACGGCGGCCACCTGTTCTTTCTGACCATCGAGGGGCTCCGGGGAAAACCGGTGTCGGACAGGGTGATGGAAATCAGTCAGAAGATCGGAATCGCCCTGTTGGCCACCTTGATGCTGTTTGTCTTTTATAACGATATATTCAGGATTGTCAGACGGTGGATGGGTTCCTGATTCTCTCCCTTGAAACGGCCACCGGCTGCGGCTCCGTTGCCCTGACCAGAAACACCAGACTGCTGGCCGAGGCAACAGCGCAGCCCGAGGTGACCCATTCCCGGCGTCTGCTTGGCACTGTTTCCTGGCTGATGCAGGCCGCGATGGTTGACTGGTCCGAGCTCGATGCCGTTGCCGTCAGCATCGGACCCGGCTCCTTTACCGGCCTGCGGATTGGTCTGGCCGCGGGTCAGGGGTTGTCCCTGGCTGCCGGTATCCCCCTTGTCGCAGTGGAGACCCTGGATGCCCTTGCCCTGGCCTGTACCCCTGCCGGGGAAGAGCGGATCTGTCCGGTGCTTGATGCCCGGAAACAGGAGGTGTACGCTGCCCTGTACAGACCGGGAGGGGACAATGGATACCCTGTTCGCCTGGGCGATGACCAGGCCATGTCCCCGCAGGCCCTGGTGGAAATGATCGACCGGCCGACCCTGGTGGCCGGTCCGGCCGTTGCGGTCTACAGGGAAGTTTTTTCCCAAAACAGTTGTATCCGTCTGCTGCCGCCGCCCCTGGCCCATCCGAGGGCCCTGTATGTCGGTCTGTTGGCGGAACAGAAACTGGCGGATGGCTTGGTGCCTAATGATGGCCCTGTTTCGCCCAAATATGTGCGTGCCTCCGAGGCGGAAATAACCCTGCAGCGGAAAAAGGAGTCAAAGTAGGACGCGGGTATGGGGGAAAATCAACAGGTTATGGCGCAGGAGCGGGTTGGCCGTGAGGTTTTTGTGGCTATCCCGGTCAACGGGTTAATGTTTTTATCCGAAAATAAGGTTAGGCATGTTATTGTATGTACTGTAGGAGCGGATTTATCCGCGAATAGAGCTCACCCGATTACCTGCATAACCATGAAAATTTCGCGGCTGAAGCCGCTCCTACGGGCTTAAATTGTGGGTAAAATCCGCCTTAAACGTAACCTCTTGATTTTCATGCTTTGTTGTGCCGCTAAGGCATGCTGGTTTATCCGCAGAGCAGTGGAATAAGAAACAAATTCATCCATACTCCACATGCAACAACACGCGTAATCCTATTGTGGGATAAATATCATGATTGCACGCAGGAAGACCAGACAGATTCAGGTGGGGGATGTTGCCATTGGCGGTGACGCACCGATTGCGGTCCAGTCAATGACCAATACCGATACCGCGGACGTGGAGGCGACCGTATCCCAGATTCTTCGCCTTGAAAAGGCCGGCTGTGAAATTATCCGGGTCGCGGTCCCGGATATGGACGCGGCCCGGGCCATTGGTTCTATTAGGAAGCGGATTTCCATTCCGCTGATTGCCGATATCCACTTTGATTCCCGCCTGGCGGTGGCGGCACTGGAAAACGGGGCCCAGGCGATCCGTATCAATCCCGGCAACCTGGGAGGGCCGGAGAAGCTGGCCAGGGTGGTTACGGCGGCAAAACTTCATCAGGCGCCGATCCGGGTGGGGGTCAATTCCGGCTCCATTGAAAAGGACCTGCTGGCCAAATTCGGCTATCCCACTCAGGAGCGGCCGGACGCATTGATCGAATCAGCGTTGCGCAATGTTCGACTGCTCGAAAAACAGGGGTTTGAGGAGATGAAGATCTCCATTAAATCTTCCGACACCCTGACAACAATTTCCGGCTATCGCAAGCTGTCCGAGCAGATTGATTACCCGCTTCATATCGGAGTAACCGAGGCGGGCGGTCTGATTGCCGGTACCGTCAAGTCGAGCGTTGCCCTTGGTATTTTGTTGTTTGAAGGCATCGGCGATACCTTTCGTATTTCCCTGACCAGGGACCCGGAAGAAGAGGTACGGGTGGGCTATGAGCTCCTGCGCTCCCTGCGCATCCGGCAGCGGGGTCCGGAAATGATCTCCTGTCCCACCTGCGGACGGACCAGGATCGACCTGTTTCCCCTGGCGGAAGAGGTTGAGCGCTACCTGCAGACCATGAAGTCCAATATCAAGGTTGCAGTGATGGGCTGCGTGGTCAATGGCCCGGGCGAGGCACGGGAGGCGGATATCGGCATTGCCGGCGGCGTCGGGGTTGGAATTATTTT
>JALVAI010000075.1 GCA_027011235.1 Desulfobulbaceae bacterium | reverse complement strand
CAGAAACAAGGACTTTTCCAATGCCGAACGGCTGCGCGAGCGTTTTTACGAAATTGACCCCATGGCGCTCACCGAGATTATTCGTTCCGGCGAGATCATAGAAAAAGAAAAAACAGGTGCAATCAGTCCCAACCAGCTTGAAACCTGGTCCGAGCTGCTTGAGCAACTTGACGCAAGCGAATTTTCAGCTATCTACCATGAACTTGAAGAACGAACCTTTGCCTCGGAAGAGATCATCGTCCGCCAGGGAGACCAGAACGATGAACTTTTCTTTATCAACCAGGGAAGTATCAAGGTATCGTATACCAAGGATGGACGCGACATCTTTGTTTCCACCCTGCTCAGGGGCCAGATAGCCGGGGAAAATTTTTTTGACGCCTCTTTCTGGACGGTAACGCTGACGGCCCTGACCCCGGTCAACGTATCCGTCCTCAAGTCGGAAAGTTTCCACCGTTGGCAGGAGGCCTATCCCGGACTGGAAAATAAACTCCGAAGCTTTTATAACAAATGCAACACCACCTGTGCGCTTTTGCAAAAAAAGCGGCTTGACCGCAGGGAGCATGAACGAATCCACCTGTCCCGTAAAATTCAGGTGCAGCTGATTGATCACAACGGCAAACCCATTGGCCGCGGATTCCGGGGCGAACTGGCCGATATTTCGGTAGGAGGTCTTTCCTACCTGATCAGAATATCAAAAAAAGAAAATACCCGCCTGCTGCTCGGACGGACCATGCGGATTACCATCCCAATCGCCGAAGATCCGGGACACCTGCTGCTGGAAGGGCTTGCCATCGGTGTTCAACCCTTCCAGCTCCTGGAATGTGATTTCTCCGTTCATCTCAAATTTTTCAAAATCCTTGACCAGGCCACCCTGCAGAAAATCCTGGGATAACGGGCCTCCATCCATGCACGGTCCATCTATCTATACCAACTCAGGAAAAATCAAAATCCGGTTCCCAGACAAGGGCAATCCCGACATCAAAAATATCTGCTCTCCGGGGGGTAAGGGCAAAGGTTTCCACGGAATAGCGGTCTGGGTCAAAACGGTCGCTGATACGGGCAAGCTCCTCCTGCAGCTGGGCCGCCAACTCCTGCAGGTCCTGTTCTATGCGGGCAATTTCCTCTTCCACCCGCCGCACGTCTCCCTTTTCCTTGAGTAACCTGCCGGCGCTGCGCACGCCGCGGGCGGAGCGGGAGGCATTGGTCACCGACAGTCCTTTCCTGCCAAAAAAGGCGCCAAAGATTGCCACCCCAAAGGAAAGCGCGGTGTCAACGCTTCTGGCCTTGACATCACCTTTTTCCTTTTGCAGCCGGGCCATGGCCCTTTCCAGCCGGGTCTGCAGTTGCTCCTGTTTGCGCTCAAAACGCTCTTCAATTTTGGCCTGCTGCTCCTCTTTTTTGTCGCGCAGCACAGCGACCAGCCGCTGGTGAAACTGCTCCCTGCTTTCGCCGGGCCGTGATTCCAGCTTCAGGGTCGGCACCCGCAGAAGTTTGAGTTTCTTTTCATGGTAGAGATAATCGGACAACTGTTTTTTAAGCGCGGTAATTGCCTTTTTTTCATAGAGCTCTGCTGATACGGCAAAGAAGCCGGCGCCCGGCTGCGGGTTGTGCCGGCAATCCTCAAGCCGGACTGGACTCGGCGTTGATTCAGCCCAGGAAAAGGCCCGAACCCTGTCACCGGCCGGCAGGCGCAGGCAGATCTCTTCCACCTGGTCGATATTTCTCTTCTGGTTAAAAAACCGGACCCGGGCCGAACCGGTCAGCCAGGGCCGGTAGTGTACGGTTTCCATGGGAACCGGCGTTGGCACAAAGAGCTGGTCCAGGATGGAAGGCAAAAGCGGCGCACCCTCAAGAATATGACCATCCTCCACGGCAGGCATGATCGGCTTGGTCTCCTCCGGTTCCGGGGCGGCCGTTACCAGTTTCCCGATCTCCTGCAGTGAAACCGGACCTTTTAAATAGGAGAGTACCCAGCGGGTTTCAAACAGGACCGGCTCCGGCCTGTGGGTTGAGGAGAGAAGAAAGGTGCGGCCACGCATCCCGGCCATCATTTCTCTGAACCGAGACCTGTCAAGATTGCCGGCAGCGCCGGAAATTCCGGCAAGCACGCGATCCTGGTCCTGCCTGGTTTGCAGGCGGCCGATAAACCAGGTGCCGATGTTGGAAAGCCCCTTGTAATCAAGATCAACGGGATTCTGGGTTGACAGGACAATGCCCAGGCCAAAGGCGCGCGCCTGTTTCAAAAGCAGCATCATAGCCTTTTTGGCGGGCGGATTGGCGCTCGGTGGAAAATAGCCGAATATCTCGTCCATGTACAGCAGACAGCGCAGGCTTGAGCTTCCCGGCTGCCGCCGCATCCATCCCAGCAGACGTCCGAGGAGCAGGGTGACGAAAAACATCCGCTCCTCGTCACCAAGATGGGCAATGGAAAATATGGAGTGGCGCGGTTTTCCATCCCTGGTAAAGAGAAACGCGTCAATATCAAGGGGCGCCCCCTTGCGCCAGGCGGAAAAAGAGGGGCTGGCAAGGATGTTGTTGAGCAGCATGGCCAGCTCCATCCTGTCGGACTGTGGATAAAAACTCTCGAGGGGAAAGACGCCGACACGGTCAAACGGGGGCTTTACCACCGCACCGATCAGGGCCTCCAGGTCAAGGTCCTCTCCCCTGCGCCAGTGGGCAAGCAGGATGGAGGAGAGAAGGATATGCTGCCTCGACTTGAGCGGGTCGGCCTTGATACCCACCAGCACCAGGAGTGAAGAGACCGCGGAGTTGACCATCTCGGCCAGGACCTCGTCATCACTGATCACCTCCTCACCTGGCGCCTGCAGACTGTCGAGAACGGAAACAGGCTGGCCGGTACCGGAGCCAGGGGTGTAGATGGAAAACTCGGCATGCTCCCGCAGACGCCGAATCCGGTCTCCGTCCTGACCCCAGTCGGCAAGGCCCTTTTTCCAGGTATCCGCGGTTTCCGTTGCCAGTTCCTCAACCGTCACTGACCGCTGCCTGGCCCTGTCCGCATCGATCCAGGGGGCAAAATCAGCCGGAGCAAGATCAGGAAAAGTGAGCAGCAGGTCCGCCATATCCCCTTTTGGATCAATGATTATCGCCGGTATCTTGTCAAGGGCGGCCTCTTCCAGCAGGGCAATACCCAGGCCGGTCTTGCCGCTGCCGGTCATGCCGAGGATAACGCCGTGGGTGGTAAAATTCTTACTCTTGTACAACAGCGGTATATTGCCGGTCTCAAGGGTTGACGGATCAATTTCCCGGCCGAGATAGAAGAGGTCCATTTTCTCAAAATCGGGCAATTTCTGCATATTTTCTCCTGCAACTATTTTATTTGAATCCCCGGCCTGTTTCTGCTTCAATACAGACAACCATTTAATGATAAACTCGTAAAAAATCCAGACAATGCTAAAAGATGGCTAAGTAAAAACACAGATATACAAGGAGTGGTGTTCTGTGGCGGGTCTTAACTATACATCTAGTATGTTAAGAGTCGCCACAGGACACACGACGCAGTAGATCGAAGTTTTTACGACGCCATCATATAATCAGTTACCCGGGAACCAGAGATGACCGATACAATAACCAACTTCTACCGGCAACAGTTACCCGATGGCCGGTTACAACATAACATTCTTACGACCTCCTG
>JALVAI010000074.1 GCA_027011235.1 Desulfobulbaceae bacterium | reverse complement strand
CCCTTGGCATCTCCCCTGTCTCCTACCTGGTGCTGCCCAGGATGCTTGCCCTTATCTGCATGATGCCGCTGCTCTGTATCTATGCAGACCTGTTGGGAATTGCCGGCGGCACTATTATCGGCATCGGTATGTTGGATTTTTCCTTTTCCGAGTATATAGTGCAGACAAAGAATGCCATTCATCTCAATCAAATTGCCCAGGGGATAATTAAAAGCGCTGTTTACGGGGTACTGATCAGTTTTTCCGGCTGCTTTCAGGGAATGAACTCAGGTCGCAGCGCCTCGGCGGTTGGTGAGGCAACCACATCCGCTGTTGTGCTGTCCATTGTCCTGATCGTGGTCTCGGATGCGATTATGACTGTTATTTTCAGCCTGTAGAGACGCATGAGTACGAAAAATGTCCTTTCAGTGATAGACGTCACATCTGCTTATGGTGATTTTGTCCTCCTGGAACACGTTACCTTTACCATCAAGCGGGGAGACATCTTTATTATCATGGGAGGTTCGGGATGCGGAAAATCTACCATGCTCAGGCATCTGATCGGCCTGAAACGACCGGCCAAGGGCCGGATCCTGTATGGCGAAAAGGATTTCTGGGCAGGGGATGAAGAGGACAGGCAGCGGATCATGCGCCGGGCTGGGGTCCTGTACCAAAGCGGCGCCCTCTGGAGCTCCATGACCCTGGCGGAAAATGTTGCCCTGCCCCTGCAGCGATATACCGGCCTGCGCCCCTCTGTAATCTGTGAGCTGGTGGAATTCAAGCTCTCCCTGGTTGGTCTGGACGGATTTGGCGGCTTTTACCCGTCCGAGCTTTCGGGCGGCATGCGTAAAAGAGCGGCCCTTGCCAGGGCCATTGCCCTTGACCCGGAATTTTTATTTTTCGATGAACCATCCGCCGGCCTGGATCCGATCTCATCCAGACGTCTGGATGAGCTTATTCTGGAACTTCGTGACAGTCTTGGTGCAACTGTTATAATAGTCACCCATGAACTGGCGTCAATTTATTCCATTGCCACCAACGCAGTCTTCCTCGACAGGGACGCCAGGACCATGCTGGCAACCGGCAATCCCAAAACAATGGTCCGAGAAACAACCAATCCCGTGGTCAGGGATTTCCTGACCCGGGGGACCGGAAAACCACCGGAATGGATGTATGAGTAAACAGGGTAATCCAACACTCATTGGCAGCTTTGTCATCGGCGCCATTGCCATCACCGTCTTTGCCCTTCTCACCGTTGGCAACCTGCGCTTCAATGAAAAGACCTATCGCTGCGTTCTCTATTTCCAAGGTTCCCTGCATGGGTTGGATATCGGTGCGCCTGTGACCTATCGCGGGGTAACCATAGGTAAGGTCGGAAAAATTGCCATTAATTTCGACCCGGAAAAAAATCGTTATACTATTCCGGTATATATTGACATCCAGGAACAGACCTCCACCGGCACCACCCACTACAGGGAGGCCGGTTTTGACACCCCGGAAGAATTTTTTAAAAGTCTTATCCGGCGGGGATTACGTGCCAAACTGAAAATGAGCTCCATTGTCACCGGTAAACTCTATATTGAATTTGCCTTTGCCCCGGAAACCACGGCCAGGTTTTATGGAGATCAGCAGCAATACATAGAGATTCCCACCCTGCCCTCAGGGCTTGAGCAGTTCACCCAGACCCTGGAAAACCTGCCGCTTAAGGACATGATCGACAAAACTGTTTCAGCCCTGGACAGGATCAATCATATCCTGTCTTCAAAGGAGCTGAAAAAGACCATCCCCCTGTTCAATTCCACCCTGGTCCGTCTGGACAAATTGGCTGCAAGCCTTGAAAAACAGGTGCCGGGCCTTGCGCATGATCTTACCAAAACCCTTGCCGATATCTCCGAGCTTGTCACCAGTACCCAGAGGGTGATCGAAAAAACAGGTGGCGAGGTTTCTCCAATTCTCAAACAACTGCAGACCAGTTTTGTGAAGATGAACGACACCCTGGACAAATTATTAACGGTTGCCGACAACCTTGCCCAGCTCACGGACAGCGGTTCGCCCCTGCAATATGAACTCCAGTCAACTCTAAGGGATATTGCAAAAACAGCCCGTTCTGTCTCCCAACTCTCCGATTATCTGCAGCGGCACCCCAATGCCCTGCTAACCGGCAGAAAGGAAACCAGGCCATGAAATATTTTTTACTCTGGACGCGCAATGGATTTTTCACCATCCTGGGCCTTTCCCTGATTCTGCTTTCCGGTTGTATCGGCTCCACCCCTGCCATCCATGAGTACGCCCTCTACCCCACCCCATACCACGCTCCGATAAGACACCATGTTGTTCTCAAGCAATCCCTCATACTGATGCCCGTTGAACTGCCCTCGATAAACGCAAGTCCCGCCCTTCTTCTTCGTCCTTCCCTGTCCACACTGCAACCAGCGGCAACCCATCTCTGGGCCGGTTCTCTGCAGGAACAGCTCACCAGAGTCCTTGCCCAGGATATCCGTCGCCAACAGATCACAGAGACGGTTTTCACCTTTCCAGGCCCCCGTTTTGCCAAACCGGATATGCTGCTTGAGGTAAAGCTGACCCGCTTTGACGGTGACCTGCAAAGGGGATTTACCTGTAGAGGCACCTGGACACTTAGTGATAATCATAAAAAACAGGTGCTGGCCCATCGAACTTTTTCCGCGACCGTACCGGTGAACAGTGGCGATTACAGCGGCTATGTCAGCGCGGCCTCGTCAGCGGTTGCCATGCTGAGTGACAAAATCGGTGCCTTTTTAACAACTCTTGCTCTGGAACAGCCCTGAAAATGAAAAATTTTCTTTAGGTCACCTTTAAGGTATCCCTTCATCATTATAAAATTTCTTACTAAATACCCCTGCTATGAAAAAAGCTCTTTTCCTGTTTATCGGCTGCTGTCTGTTGCTCACCGGTTGTGTGATGCACCACACCAACAATAATCCGGCAGGCCCGGACAGCCAACAGGTTGTTCTCCGGGTTGGCATTTCGCCCGACGCCCCTCCCATGGCCTTTCATGAGCATGGCCACATTGCCGGCTTGGAGGCTGATTTCGCCAAAGGATTGGCCCAATATACCAAGCGCAGGCTTGTCTTTGTTGAACTTCCCTGGCCCGAACAGATACCGGCCCTGCTTGCAGGCAAAACCGATATTATTATGTCGGCAATGACCATTACCAGGGCCCGTGATTATCGGATTTCCTTTTCAAAACCCTACATGGTCACCGGCCAGATCGCCCTGGTACGACTGCGGGATATAAGTAAATTCGGTGATGGCCTGACCGACCTCCTGAGTCCGATTGTAAAAGTCGGCACGGTTGACGCCACCACCGGCGATCTGCTGATACTCCAGCACAAGGCCAAGGGAGCTGTTCTTCATTTCAAGGATGCTGGCCACGGCGTACAGGCATTGCTTGACAGGAGAATCGATGCCTTTGTTTATGATCTGTCGATGAATCTCTACCTTGGCGCCAAATATGCGGACAAGGGAATTGTCCCGGTCACCGTTCCTCTCAGTCGCGAACACCTTGCCTGGGGCATACGACGGGATGATCAAAAATTGCTTCAGGCCGCTAACGCGTATTTGAAGAATTTGCGCGACTCCGGTAAACTGCAGCAGATGATTGTTCACTGGATCCCCTTTTATCGGTCCGTTTACAATAGCCAGTAACTCTTTTCTCCAGGGACACAGGCCTGAGCCACAGATCTCTTTTGCCATCCTACTGCCATGCATTTACCAACACCGCCGATCCGGAAAAAATCTCTTTTTCTGTCCCTGGCTCTGTCCCTGGCCGGATTTCTTTTTATTCTCTTTTGTCTTAATCTCTATCAGTATCTGCGGATCAAATCCGATGTCGCCGCTTCCATGCTCCAGGAGATAAACGCCAAGGAGCTTGGTGGATTACGTAATTTTTTCAGTACCATTGAGGAAAAGCTCACAATTGTTCGAGACTGGGGTAAAAACGGCGTCCTTGATTCCAGGGACACCATCTCTCTCAATAAAAAATTTTTCCCTTTTATTGATAAACAAAAACGTATTTCCGGCGTGTTACTGGCAGACAACAGCGGCTGGGAATACTTTTTGCTCCACAAAGATGATCATTGGCTGACCAGAGTAACACGACCTGGAGGCCAGGGTGCCAGGGCTATGTATACCACCTGGAAACAGCCTGAAAAAGGTCTTGCCAGCCATGAAAAATCCACCCGCTATGACCCGCGAAAACGGCCATGGTTTCATCATGGGCGCGATGGAAAAATTTTCTGGACATCTCTGTATAGCTTTAAGGAGATAGGAAAAGAAGGAATCACCGCCAGTGTTTCCTGGGACAGGCCTGCAAGGAAAAAATCTTTTTACGTCTTTGGCATAGACATATCCCTGGATCAGATTCAACAGTTAATGCATCACGACCAGGGCAAAACGCCTGGCATAATATTTCTTGTCAATGCCGCGGAGAATTCAATTCTACCGGCAAACGAGGCCGCTGGAAAAGAAGGCGCCATCGAGACGAACAAGCTGCTGGCCCCTCTTGTCAATACCTGGAAAAAGGCTGGCCGGCCTGTCTTGGAAACCATACGCTTTTCCTCTGGTTCGCAGCAATGGCTTGGTTCCCTGCAGCCACTGGTCCAGGGCCGGTCGACATTCTGGATAGGGGTGGCGGCGCCGGAAAAAGAGTTGCTGACAAATCTGCACAACACCCTGTTTCGGATTGATCTCACCGATTTTCTGGTCGCAATCGCAGGCGGTGTGCTGCTGCTCTTTATGATCTGGAAAAACGGCGGATTCGGGCAGGGCGCACCAATGGAGACGGATCCTGTCGTGCGTCTACATGCCCTTATCAACCAGGGTGAAGGGGCCGCTGTTGAATTCAAGTCAACGGTCCGGACCAATCTTAAAAGTGGAAAAAGGGGCAAGGAGATAGAATTTGCCTGGCTGAAAACAGTGGTCGCGTTTATGAACTCAAAGGGCGGCACCCTGCTGATAGGTGTTGATGATGACGGACGTATCATCGGCCTTGATGCCGATGGGTTTGCAAACAATGACCGTTGTCTGCTTCATATCAAGAACCTGATCAACCAGCATATAGGGGCGGAATTTTCCGGCTTTGTCACCATCTCCCTGTTGAACAGCGAAGAAAAAGATGTACTGATGATCGACGTTGTCCGGGCCGGGCGGCCGGTCTTTTTGAAAATCGGCAAGAATGAAGAATTTTATATCCGCTCCGGCCCCTCTTCGGTCAAGCTCTCACCGAGCCAGATGATCAGCTACGTGCTGCAGAACACCCCGGCCCGGAACCGGGCATGATCTGGATGTTTCCTGTTTCGGGCCTCACTCTCTGTTACCACGTAAATCCAGCCGGACCAGCCTGGCATAGAGACCCTTATTTGTGATCAGTTCATCATGGGTTCCCTGTTCAACAATGCGGCCCCGGTCCATAACCAGGATATGGTCCGCCCGCCGAACGGTTGACAAGCGGTGGGCAATCACCAGCACCGTTCGATCATGAAAACCCTGCTCCACGGCCCGTTCAAGAATGTTTTCGCCCTCGGTGTCAATGGCCGCGGTTGCCTCGTCAAAAATAAGCAGGCCCGGCTTTCTGGCCAGCACCCTGACAAAGGCGATCAACTGTTTTTCTCCTGCGGAAAGCTCGACCCCGCCTTCACCGATAACCGTGTCCAGGCCGTCGGGCAGCCTCCCAACCAGGTCCGCCAGTCCAGTTGTCCGGACAAGGGTAGCGATTTCATCTTCGGAAATATCTGCGCCCGCAATGATATTTTCCCGTACCGTATCCGGCAGGAGAAAGACCTCCTGCATGATAATGCCGACAAGGGTGCGCAATACAGGCAGGGGATAATGGCGCAGATCAACATCATCAAGATAGATAGTACCCGTATCCGGATCATAAAACCTGACAAGCAATCCGGCCAGGGTGGATTTTCCGGAGCCGGTTGGTCCGACCAGGGCGGAAACCCTGCCCGGGGCAAGGGAAAAGGTCAGGTTTCTCAACACCTGGTTGTCTCTGCCATAGGAGAAACTTACATGATCAAACCGCACCTCTCCCCTGATGGTTTCCGGCCTGTACACAGGTTCCCTGACCGGAAGCACCTCATCCGTATCCAGGATCTGGAAAATGCGCTCCGCTGACGCCATGGCCGACTGGACAATGGAATATTTCTGGGACAGCTCGCGCAGGGGTTGAAAAAAAAGCCGCATGTAGGAGAGAAATGCCACCAGTTGTCCAAGGCTCAACTGACGGCGCAGGACCTGGCCGCCGCCGTACCAGAGGATCAGGGCCACGGCCAGGGCGCTCATGAATTCGGTCAAGGGAAAAAATCCGGCAAACAGGCGGATCTGGGCAAAGGTGCGCTGCAGGTAGCCGTCGCAGAGGTCGGTGTATTCATCGACAACCTTTTGCGTGCGGCCATAAATTTGAACAATGGCCATATTGGCAACCGCTTCCTGCATAAAGCTGTTTAACCTGGCCAGTTGCCTGCGAATTGCCCGGAACCGCTCCCTGGCCAGACGGGAAAAAACAAGGGTTACCACCAGGGATGCCGGCAGAAAAATCGTCATCAGCATGGCCAGGCGAACATTCATCAGGTACAGGGCGACAAGAATGCCTGTTAGTTTGAGAAGATCATTGAACAGGGTCACCAGGACCGAGGTGAACATCTCATGCATGTTCTGAATGTCATTGGTCAGCCGGGTCACCAGTCTGCCGGTCGGCTGCTTTTGAAAAAACTGTACCCTCAAACCCAAAATATGGTGAAAGAGACGATTGCGCAGCCTGTGCATGATCATCTGCCCTGTCCACTCCAGAAGCACCACCTGAAAAAATCCGGATGCAAAGACCAGCCCGATCAGCATTCCATATTCCCGGGCCAGCCGACCAAGACCACTGATCCGTGCCGCCGGAGCAAGGGCACCTGCGGCCATGAATTCGTCGATGCCGATCTGCATAAGCCTGGGCATACCAAGGGTGGCGACTGTTAAAATCAGGGAGAGGAGAAC
>JALVAI010000073.1 GCA_027011235.1 Desulfobulbaceae bacterium | reverse complement strand
TAGATATACAGGTAAGCGTAGACTCCGAGGAGTAGTGTTCCGGGGCGGGTCTCAACTATACAGGTAGTATGTTGTGAATCGCCCCGGGACACACGACGCAGTAGATCGAAGTTTTTACGACGCCATCATGCATGATCCTGCTGTTTGTCGACCATGGTTGTATAAAGACCACCGGCCGCATACAGGGCCGCATGGTCTCCGGTGGCTATAATTTTCCCCCGCTCCAGCAGAATAATCTCCCTGGTGCGGGCAAGGAGATTTACCCGGTGCGAGACCAAAAGCACAAGACGGCCTTGATACAGTCGCCGTATATTGGCAAACACCTCCTGTTCCGTGGATACGTCAAGGGCGGACAACCCGTTATCAATGATCAGGATGCGCCTGTTGCTGAGCAATGCGCGGGCAAGGGCGATGCGCTGCCGCTGACCGCCGGAGAGTTTAACGCCCTGCTCACCCACCTTTGCCTCATATCCTTTATCAAGCCCGATAATATGGGCATGGATCAAGGCCGCCTTTGCCGCCTCTTCAACCTGTTTTCTTGTGGCCCCCGGTCGCCCGAAACTGATGTTGTTGTAGATGGTATCGGAGAACAGAGCTGTTTGTTCACCAACATAGGCAAACTCTTTTCTGACCGCCGCAACAGAATATTGGTTCACATCCCTGCCCCCAAGAAAGAGCATGCCCCGGTCAACGGGATACAGGCGGACAATCAGACGGCACAGGGTTGACTTGCCGGAACCGGACCGGCCGGTTATGCCGTAGATACCGGTGGACCATGCCGCGCCTATGTTACGCAGGGCAGGCCGATCCGTGCCCGGATAGGTGAAGGAGAGGTCACTGCATCGGATCCAGGGGGCCTGTGGGTGGTAGTGGATACGGGTTATCCCGCCGTCCTTGAGGGAAGGCTGCTCGCGCAAAATGGTCGCTATTCTGCGCAGGGAGGTCAGGCCCCGCTGGCCCAGGTTGGCCACCCAGCCAACCGCCATCATGGGCCAGATAAGCATGGCAAGATAGGTAATAAAGGCGACAAAGGAGCCAAGAGACATGCCGGAACCGATAACCATCCTGCCGCCGAAATAGAGGACCAGCAGCATGCCGGTGTTGCCGGCAAGGGCAGCCATGGGATGGAGCAACCCCTGGAGCACGGCAACCCGCAGGTTGTTGCGCACATAGGTTGCACCGAGTTCGGAAAATTTTTTCTCCTGCGCACCTTCAAGACAATATCCCTTGACAAGTGTTATCGAAACAAGGGCATTGCGGGCAAATTCGGTCAAACGACCGAACTGTTGCTGGACCATGGAAAAACGCAGGTGCATTTTTTTGGACAGGATCCAGGTCGACAGGGCAAGCAGAGGCATGGGCAACAAGGCCAGCAGGGTCAGCCTGACGTCAATGGCGAGCATGAAACCAATGGCGGCCGTGGACATGACAAGGGCATCGGCGGCAGCAACCATGCCCATCCCGCAGGCCATCTGCACCGCTGCAAGATCATTGCCGGCATGGGCCATCAGGGAGCCTGGCGACCAGCGATGATAAAAGGAACGGTCCATGCGGACCAGGTGGGCAAAGAGCTGCACCCGCAGCCGCTTTTCAAGGATTCGGGAAAAACCGATAATCAGGATTCGCCAGATAAATCTGAGCAGGGCAACAAGAGCGGCAATAACAAGAATAAGTGCGGCCAACAGGAGAAGAGAGTGCGCATCAGCACTTCGTTCGGCCAGGGAATCAATCCCTTTTTTAAGAATTTTGGGGACAATAAGCTGGAGGAAATCGACCCCGAGCAAGGCGCAGAATCCTGCCAGGAGCCGCAGCCGAAATCGCTTGAAGATCGGAACAAGCAAAGCAAGCGCCTGACGGCTTGTTGCCGATTTTTCCTGAACGCCCTTCACCTCCGAGTGCGCAGTAATTCGTTATAGGCCGCGGTCAGCTCGATAAAGAGATCATGGTCTCCACCCTTGTCCGGATGAAGCTTGTGCGCCTTTTTCCGATACAGGGCGGTCAGCTGTTTTTTGTCCATGGCCGCAAGTTCGGTCCGACTGATACCGAACACGGAAGCAGCGCCATTGACGGACATTTTTTTTGAACCCCTTTGCCTGCGGCCATTGCGGCGGGCCTGGTCAAACAGGCGGGCAAAGTCATTCCAGGAGTTGGAACCGGGAAAATCATAGTCAAAGAACATCACCAGATAACGGATCAGATAGGGGGATAATCTTTCCTGCCGGTCAAGTCCCTGCCAGAAGTCGCTGTCCCGGTCAAGGCGGCAGACCTCGCTGAGAAAAAAAGCATCGAGTTGTTCCTGGTCAAGGATGTGCGGCATGGTGCGGGCATATCCAGCTGTAAAAAATCGCTGCAGATCAAATATGGTATAGATATAACGCTTGTACTCGGCTGGGGACAGGTCCTGCTCATAGGCGATCATGAGTTGTTCCAGCTCATCGCGTGATTTGCCAAGCAACTGCTTATACAGGGTCACCGAATTATCAAGCCGTCGTTGGTCCACCTGGCCAAAGCGCAGGTAATGGATACGGCGCCGGTCAAGGATGTGGGTCTGCTCAAGAATTTTCCCCTTAGCGGCCGCAGACATGGGCCGCCAGTTCCTGTAGCGGCCACGGTCACAGAACGGGGTTATCTTGGACCTTACATAGGGGTCGAGAAAGGGGAGAAAAAACCGTTCAATCTCTTCATAAGAGGCGGTGACGCCAAGCTGTGCCAACCTGTCAAGAAGTCCTTCGTCAATGGAAAATGAACTGCCGCCGCCATAGGTTATGTACTGTTCCGGCCTGGGGCCAAGGGCGATGAGATCGCGGTTGGTCAGACAGACACCGTTGTCATAGGACTCACAGAGAACATAGTGCAGTTGGTTGTCAATGACCCGGCGGGCAAGATACATGGCGGCTCAGCTGCAATATGGGCAGACATCCTCTTCGGCAGGATAACTATCGGGTTTTTGCCTGCGCATACTCATTGAGAAGATTGTTGACAGTATCGATTGAAAACGGTTTTTCAACGGCAACAGCACAGGAAAAAGCGTGCGGGTCCCGCATGACCGCATGGCCGGCATCCCCGGTCATGGCAACCAGCATGGTTGCAGGACTGCGATCGGCAATTGCCTTGGCCGTCTCTGCGCCATTTCTTTCTTCATCGGCCTGGATATCAAGAAGTACCAGGTCATAGGCGCTGCCTGCGGTCAGCTGTTCATCAAATTCACGTATTGCCTCCTCCTCTGAGGCCACGGTTGTCACATCACAGTTACATTCGGTAAACATTCCGCAAAAGACCCTGCGCATAATTTCATCATCATCCATGATCAGGACCCGCAACCGCTCATTGCCCATTTCACTGCCAGGGCACTGCTGGCCGCTGCGACCGACCGGCAGGTAAATGGTTGCCGTACAACCGGCATCAGGCCTTGCATCGATCATGAGCAAGCCACCATGTTTTTTGACAATGGCATGGGCGATGGTCAGGCCCAGCCCCATGCCCTTCTGGGTCCCTTTCTGCTTGGTGGAAAAATAGGCATCAAATATGCGCTCCAACAGGGCTTCATCCATGCCGCATCCGTTATCGGTAATACGTATACGGATAAATTTTCCATCGGCAACAGGCTGGCCTGTTTTTTCAGCCTCTTCACGACCATCGACCTCCGCGAGGTCAACCTGGAGCAGTCCCTTTCCCTGCATGGCCTCAATGGCATTGAGAATAATATTTTGAAAAACCTGGACCATCAGGTCAACATCCAGGTCCACATAACCGACCTTACCGTCAGTGGTCAACTGTACCTCAATATCAGTGTCCGCAAGTTCATTATCAAGAAGTTCGGCGAGTAACTCATCAACACGGACCAGAGATTTCGAGGGCAGGTAATTATCGGAAAAGGTTGAAAAACGGCGGATGAGTCCGGTTGCAAGCTGCAGGGCCTTGCCGGTTTCGGCAAGAAGCTGGTTGACCTTTTCATCAAGTGAAATGATCCTGGCCATTTCAACATTGCCATTGATAATCGTCAACAGGTTGTTGAAATCATGGGCAATGCCACTGGCCATTGTTGCCATGGCATCAAGTTTACTGATTCGCTGAAGTTCTTTTTCCAGTCGTGCCTTGTGCGCGTCCATCCGTTTACGCTCGGTGACATCATTCATGATGCCGATAACTGACAACTGTTCCTCCTCGTAAATGGGCACAAGGGTAAAGGTCACCTGTCGCTGGCCAAGAAAAACCGGATCGGAATAGTCAAACACCAGGGGATCATTTTTCCGTGTCGAGGAAAGATTATCCAGCCAGGTACAGAAGTTCAGACAATGATCCCCCGGCAGGAGGTCAACGAGGCGGTTCCCGAGAATTTTGGCCTCGGAAGAATCAAACAGTTGGCAGCAGACCGGATTTGCGCGTACAATTCTGCCAAAAGCGTCAAGCTCAAAAGCGCCTTCGGTCATCTGCTCAAAGATGACCTCATTATGCCTTTTGTTGACCAGCAGCTCACTGGTTACCTCCCGCGGATAGAGTCCCTGCAAACCCTCGATGTGGGTGGAACCTCTCAAACCGGCTTCAAACCTCTCCAAGGCAGCCAGGACATGCTTTTTCATGGTCGCACCCGGCCCCTTGGCAATACAGATATCAGCCCCCAGTTCCAGGACGTTCATGTCGTCTTCCAGGGCAATACCGGAAAGGACAACCAAAAAAATATGCTCATATCCTGGCGTGTTACGGACGATATGACAGAGTTTGGCCCCGTCTATTTTGGGCATGACCAGGTCGGTAAAGATAATGTCCGGGGGAAATTCCATTATCATATCAAGGGCTTCCAGGCCATCTCCTGCGGTCTGTACCGAACAGCCAGCCTCCTCAAGGGCCGTGGATACAATCTTGAGAATCACCGGACTGTTATCAACAACCAGAACCTTATGCTCAGTCATTTTCAAGTAACCCCCTCACGGCTGTGACAAATTCCTTGACATCAAATGGTTTACTGAACACCAGATCGGCCCCGAGTTCGCGGGCGGCAGGCAGATAGGCTTCAGGGCCGATCCGGCCGCCGCCGGAGATGGCGACTATTTTGACCTCGGGAAATTCTTTTTTCAGCAGACTGATTGTTTCCAGACCTTCCTGTTCCGGCATGATCAGATCGGTGATCACCAGATCGGCCGGTTGCCGGCGCTGAATCTGCATCCCCTTGCGCCCGTTTTCAGCATCGTCAACAACAAAACCACTCCATTCCATGACCTGACGCAGGAGAACACGCATCTGTTCATCATCATCAATGACCAGTATTCGCATTAAATGCCTCCTGAAAAAAGGGCCTCAAGCCGGGAAG
>JALVAI010000072.1 GCA_027011235.1 Desulfobulbaceae bacterium | reverse complement strand
CTTGCATCGCCGTTGTCCGGGTTGATTTTAGTTGAAAAATCATGCGGTATCAGTTGAGTTTTCGCCCTTTTTTGTACATCCGGGCATATATGGGAGGCAGTTGTTGCCGGGCAAGTTCCCGGACAACATCATCGATGCAATAGGATATCCGGTAGTGCCGGACCTTGATACATTTTTTTTTCAGCGTCAGGACAGCGCAGGAGGCCCTGGGATCGCCATCAAACATGCGACCGGTTGAACCGGGATTGATAAAATCAACACTGGCTGTTCTTTTATGGTAGGGGGTATGGGAATGTCCTGTAATCACGATGTTACATCCGCAGCAGGCGGCAAGCTCCCGAAAGCGGCTTATTGGGGTTGTGGGAAAGAGAAATTCGTTGGCATGCTTGGGGCTGCCGTGGAAAATGCCGACCTTTCTCTTGCGGAGATGGAGGATCTTTTTTTTGGACAGTTGCAGGAGATATTTTTTGTTTGCCCTGTTCAGGTCCTCTGTTGTGCTGGTATACATGATTCGTTTTTCGGGCTTGGAAGGCTTTTTAAATGATTTTCCCTTCAGTAGTTTGATGACCTTGCGGTCCGTATTGCCAAGGATGGAGATCGCCTTGTTCTCCCGCAGCCAGTTGAGCACCTGGTTGGGAAAAGGCGCATACACGGTTGAGTCGCCGCAGTTGATGATACAGTCAAATTTTTTTGGCGGCAGTTTTTTTGCTACAGCGGTCAGGGCAGGATAATTGCCGTGGATATCACTAAGAAGAAGTATTTTCATGGATCGAATATGAACTTTTCTAAAGAAGCGGACCAACCAGCAGGGCCATATTTTCAAGAAAGCGCTCTTTAACAGACCGTTTTTTAAACACAACTTCATTGAGCGGCCTTGAAGAGAGCAGGTATTCCTCTTGCAGGAGGCGAAGCCGGGATGTAAATTCTTTGTTATAGATAAACAGGGTCATTTCAAAGTTGAGCCAGAAACTGCGCATATCAAGATTTACCGACCCGATCAGGCAGAAATCATTGTCAACAGTAATGGTTTTTGCATGTAACAGGCCGCCGTAAAATGCCACGATCTTCACTCCTGCCTCGATAAGCTCGCCATATCTGGCCCGGCTGGCATAGTGAACAAGCCGGGAGTCATTTTTCTCCGGAACGATAATAATGACGCGCACCCCGCGTTGGGCAGCGGATTTCAGAGCGGCAAGGATTGCACTGTCGGGAACAAAGTATGGGGTTGTCAGAATCAGTTCCCTGCGGGCGGCATAGATGGTCGTCAGCAAAAGGTTATGAATTGTTCCTTCTGCATAACCCGGTCCTGATGGCGCCAGTTGTACCGGAATCTCACCCCTGTCCGGAATCGGGGCAACCCTGGCCTCCAGGATGAGTTCTTCCAGCGGTTGTCCGGTTTCCAGGGCCCAATCATAGAGAAAGGATGCCGTCAGGATTTCAACCACCGGCCCTTCAATCCGGACCATGATGTCTATCCATTGGCCCACTCCTTGGTCCTGTTTGAAATATCGGGGATCAACCAGGTTCTGGCTGCCGGTGTAGGCAATTTTGTTGTCAATGGTAACGATTTTACGGTGGTTACGCAGGTCAATACGGACAAAGAGGGCCCGCATCAGGCCGGCTGGTAAACATTCCCGGACCTCAATTCCGCTTGCCTGCAGATCCAGACAGGCAGGACTGTTGAGAAAATCCTTGCTGCCGATGGAGTCGAGCAGCAGTTTACAGGCTACTCCGCGTCGACAGGCCCTTTTCAGGGCCATGCAGACCTGGTCCGCATACCCGCCGCTGCAGAAAATATAAAATTCCAGGCAGCAGATTGATTCGGCCCTGTCTATATCCTGAATCAGTCGCTGGAAAAAATCATAGCTGTTGCCAATTAAAAAAAGACGGTTACCCGGCATGGTTGGAATCCCGATGGCGGTATCGATCTGGCGATGTAATGGTTCGCATTCCGGGTTGATCTTGTGCCAGTCGATAAAGGAGCGCTCACGTAATTTCTGTGCCCAACGCAGGATCAGGGGGATATCGGCCGCCGCCCGTCTTGCCCTGCGTTCTCCAAGTCTGTTTTCTCCAAAAAGAAGATAGATGAGGGCGCCGAAAAAAGGCAGCAGCAGGATGACAACCAGCCAGGCAAGGGTGACAGAAGGTTCCTTCTTGCGCATAATAACCCGTATCGACAGTCCTATGCGGATTGTCAGGTCGGCAAGAAAGATGATGGAAGTAAAGAACCAGTATATTTTATCCATCGGAAGAGCTGGGGTTCCGGTTAGAGGAAAAAATGGGAAAACACCAGGAGAATGTTTTCTTTTTTCAATATTTTGGTACTATGTAGTGTACTTGGAAAAGGGTTTTGGTTAAATAAAATTCTGACAGGATTACCAGAAATTGTTTTCCCAAACCCTGTTTGCCAAACAGCAAAACAGAAGCGGGGTATTCATGAGAGTCAAAGGTTTTTCAGCCGCTGCAGTGGAGGCTGGTATTCGTTATGAGAACCGGCTTGATCTCGGCCTTATATATTCCGACCAGCCTGCAGTGACTGCCGGGGTTTTTACAACCAACCGGGTGCAGGCGGCGCCGGTACTGCTTGATAGAAAGCGGTTGCAGAGAGGACAGGCCCAGGCAATTCTGATTAACAGCGGCAATGCCAATGCCTGCACCGGAGAAGAGGGTATGGAGTTTGCCCGCTTGACAGCTGATATGGCGGCCATTGAGTTGGGCATAGAGCCTGAACTTGTCCAGGTCGCCTCAACCGGTGTTATTGGAGAGCCGTTAAAGCGCACGCCTTTTGAGCGGGCCATGCCCGGATTGGTAGGGGCGCTTTCTCGGGACGGGTTTGAAGACCTGGCCCGGGCAATGATGACAACCGATACCAGGCCCAAGCTTGTACACAGGACTATCGCCCTTGACGGTGTGTTGGTGTCTATCCTCGGCGTTGCCAAGGGCGCTGGTATGATCATGCCCAATATGGCGACAATGCTCTGCTTTGTCCTGACCGATGCCAGGATTGTATTTCCCGTCCTGCGCGATATCGTGGCCAGAGGGGTGGAGGAGAGCTTTAACCGTATTACCGTTGACGGGGACACCTCCACCAATGATACAGTACTGGTCATGGCAAACGGAGCCGCCGGCAACGACTGGCTGGAGGAAGACAATCCCGGCGCTGTTGCCACCTTCCGGGAGACGATGGAGGAGGTTTTTTCCGAGTTGGCCACCATGATTGTTGCCGACGGCGAAGGGGCAACCAGGCTGGTGACCATCCGGGTGGAAGGGGCCCGGGAAAGGGAGGCTGCCCTTGATGCGGCCCGAACCATTGCCAATTCACCGCTGGTGAAAACCGCCTTTTTCGGTCAGGACCCCAACTGGGGCAGGATTATGGCCGCCCTGGGCCGCTCCGGCTGTTTTTTTCATCCCGATCGGGTCTGCATCTCCTTTGATGATGTCATGATGGTGAAAAATGGGCTTGGACTTGGCCCTGAGGCTGAACGTAACGCTGTCCGGGTGATGGGGCAAAAGGAATTTACCGTCCATATCCAGCTCAACGATGGCGTGGAATGCGGCGAGATACTGACCTGTGATCTTTCCGATGAGTATATTGCCATAAATGCCGATTATCGCAGTTGATTGTCGTTGGATTATTGCGATCGGTTATCGGAATGTCGGCATGTTTTCAGGGAAACACTATGATACTCGGATATTATGAAACGTAGGCTCCCCGG
>JALVAI010000071.1 GCA_027011235.1 Desulfobulbaceae bacterium | reverse complement strand
AAGGAAATACAGAAAGAAAATACAGGGAAGAAAAGTTGGTTATAAAAGTTGAGAGAAGAAGAGGAAGAAAATCACTCATGCATTTTCAAACCGCCAAGTTTGATACATTTTCAGGTCGCCGCTGACAGAACATGATGCAGCGTATTCAATTCCATTCAAATAACATCTCCGTATCTTCTCGTAGTTCAGTCAGTCTGTTGCATATGGTGTTTGTATATTTCTCATGTTTTCTTACTGCTGGCCCGCTTGTTGCAATACCACGTTGTAGTTCTTCGCGCAGATGGTTTTCTTGGACATTAATTTCGGAGGAATAATACATATGAAGATTTTTTTTAAAAGCAAATATCTTTTGTTGCAGGTGTTTGCAATCACAATTTTTATTGTTTTTTGTGTAACAGGGACTGAGGTTCGGGCAAACAATATTCTTTTCCTTACGCTACCGGCTATCCTATCTGGTCATGGTCAGGGTGGCGGTGGTACAGGTGGCGGCACCACCCCGCCTGCAAATGGTGATTATGTAGTGATCGGCTGGAATGATCTGGGCATGCACTGTATTGATGAGAGTTTCGAAGATTTTGGTTTATTACCACCGTTTAACACCCTTGTTGCCCAGGTAATCAAGCGTGGAAAAGAACCAAAGATCGTGACCAGCGGTATTAAAGTTACCTATCGAATTCTCGATAATACGCGCTCTGATACAAAGACGAATTTCTGGGATTATGTCAATCAGCTTTTTGGTGTGTCGCTGGAAAGCAACATAGGGCTGGCAGGGTTTGGATTGCAAGGAACCATGCGGGCTGAGCCCGATTCCTTCATCGCTGAAGGAATTCCATTGACGCCACATAGTGACAGTGCACCGAATGTTCTGTCGCCATATCAAATTGCAGAAATCAAAGTGTTTGATTTACAGGGACGGGAGCTGGCTTCCACCCAGACAGTTGCTCCGGTATCGACGGAGATACGTTGTGATAATTGTCATGGAGATAGAGGGATGGCAAATCCGGATATTGCAACCGAAGTAGTGAAACAGAATATACTTACCCTGCATGATCAGGAAGAAGGAACACAACTTATGGCAAACAGACCTATACTCTGTGCGAATTGCCACGCTTCCGCAGCATTGAATAAGCCGGGAAAATCAGGGCTGCCGAGTCTGTCAAAAGCCATGCATGGAAAACATAAAAAAATTGATGACGGGACCATGGTTGGAACCTGTTATCGCTGTCATCCGGGAACGCAGACCAAATGTTTACGGGGCATTATGTTTCAAAAAGGGGAGTCCTGTCAGGATTGCCATGGCAACCTCAAAGATCTGGCAAGCAGTGGTCGAAGGCCATGGATTGATGAACCAAGGTGTGGTCAGTGCCATGATTCAGCCTACAGTGAACCGGCCAATACGCTGTACCGGTTTTCCCGTGGACATCATGGGGTATTCTGCCAGGCCTGCCACGGCAGTCAGCATGCAATCTATCCGACGGTGAATCCGGAAGACAACGCCCAGTCAATACGTCTGCAGGGACACGGCGGTACCATTGACACCTGTCGGGTCTGCCACACCAATGACCCGGACCCAGGTGAAGGGCCCCATGGCGGTGGAAACGGCGATTGAAACGACTTTTCAGATAAATAACTGTTTTCCGGAACGGCTTTTTTCGAAGCCTTTCCAACGAATTATGAAAAAGGCCTCGTCTATGTCCGGCGAGGTCTTTTTTACATTTCGACCCTGTTCCTACCATTTTTTTTGGCCCTGTACAGGGCCTTATCACTGTGCTCGATAAGTATATCGCGAGTAACTGGATGCTCTTGATTATTCTCACTGCCGGCAATACCGCAGCTTATAGTCACGGACAAGGTTTGTTCGCCGCAGGTGATTTCCAGCTGTTCAATACCTCTGCGAACGCGTTGGGCCAGTACCTTGGCGCTGGTCAGGCCTGTTTCCGGTAAAATAACGGCAAATTCTTCGCCTCCATAGCGGGCAACCATGTCGCAACGTCGAACCAGCTTAACCATGGTGTTGCTGACTTCCTGCAAAACCTGGTCGCCGGCCGGATGCCCGTATCGGTCATTTACTTTTTTAAAAAAATCAATATCTATAAGCAATAATGAAAGTGGATGATTATACCGTTTGGCCCTTTCAAGTTCGGATTCAAGAACTTCCTGGAAATATCTGTGATTATACAAACCTGTCAGGCCATCGCGAAATGCCAGCTCCCGCAGGCTGTCATTAGCCATTTTTAACTCCATGGCCAGTTGTTCTGCACTCTGTTTTGCCTGCTTTAATTCAAGAACTATCTGAGCATAGGAAAAATTTAGTCGACCGAGTTCTTCGTTTGCCTCCTGCATGATGAGAGAAAAAGGTTTGATATCACCAGGATCAAGGGCAAAGAGGTCAAGGATTTCACGGGCCTTTTCCCCCACGGTATCAATCAGTTGATCGGTCTGTTCATCAGAGAGTTGATAATGCTTTTTCAACCCCTCATGAACGGCGATACATTTACTGTTTGCGTGAACTCCGTAATAAATGGAGGCAATCTTGTCTGCAAATTGCAGAATCCTGGATGCATCTTTAAACTGATTTTCGACGATATCGGTATGGTGGAAAAGAATCGGTTGGTGTATTACCTCCGGCAGGTTCCAGACGGTAAGCAGGTGGCTGCCGACTTCAGTGTGATCAAAGCCGAATTTTTTTTGTTCCATCTGACAGGTTGTCTTACCGCTTACCCGTTTTTCATCCTGCAGGGCCATGTAGGAAGAGGTGTCGGAAAGGTAGAGAATAAGGACGCCAATGTCTTGCAGCAGGGCGGTAACAAAAAGATCTTGATCGTGCAGGTTTGTATATTCAGCAAGGGTTTCGGCGGCAACCGCCGCTGTGATGGCCCGCCGCCAGAAAAGAGTCACATCAAAACTTCCCTGGGGTGCCTCCTGAAAGTCCTGGACAATGACAAAGGAGAGGGCAATGTTTTTCAGGGCATTGGTGCCGATGAGTGCTGTGGCCTGGCTCAGAGAATCCACCGGGTTTGGAAAACCATAGAGGGATGAGTTTGCTATTTTCAGGATACGGACGGTCAGGGCTGGATCTGTCGAAATAATCCGGGCCAGTTCATCAAAGGAATTCTCATCCTTGCGCACAGCTTCAAGGATTTTCAGGGCAATAGCCGGGGGGGAAGGTAGTTTTATCTTTTCAGTAAAAAAATCTTCTATGGTCGTCATGGAACTCCGTTCGCAGCACCAAGATCGGCGATTTTTCTTCTATCGTATGATCCTGATAAATAAAAAAAGAAAAATTTTCTGTAAGTCAACGATGACTAATAAAAAAAATAACAGGTAATTTGGTTTTGGAAAAAGAAATATTTCATGGTTTAAAATCCGTTAATAAAAACAGCCAGCCTGTATTTATCTTTTTCCCGGAGCCGGGATGCGGAACAGTGCTTGAATATTCATCGGCGCCTATGTCCGGACCGGCACCGAGCGGTCTTGTCTGCATGTCATAATCATCAGTCAGCTCGGCAAAGGGGAGGGCGGCGCCGGTAACGCCTGTCCTTTCAGCGCGCAGGTGCAGGTCGCCTTTTTGGGCATTGACAAACCAGTCGGCGGTGGCATTGGTGATATTATGGGAAAGCAGGGTTGTTGAGCCGTTGTTTCTTGACGTGATATGACGGTTGCACAGGTTATTGACAATGGTCAGGTTGTTGCTTGCGTCAAAACGGTATTCAATACCATTGGGATAACCATGTTCCTGAAAAACAGTGTTGTTGTAGACCTGGGCGCCGGAAGCCGACTCCAGGCCGATACCCACGTCACTGTGGCCGTGGTCGGGCCCGTGGTAGATCATGTTGTTGCGTATAATGCCGCCGCTGTGGCCGCTATCGCCAAGACCAAAACCTATGCCCCGGTCACAGTCGATAATCAGGTTGCGCTGCACCAGGGTATCCGTGGAGCCCGACCAGAAATGAACGCCGTGCTCGGCCAGGCCGCCGCTGCACCAGAATCCCTGGATCCTGTTATCTTCAATAATCCAGTTGTCGGCCTGGTGGGCATCAACACCGCCGGTATAACAGGAGCCGTTACGGTCCCAAACCTTGGCCCGGCCGCTGTCTGTCAGTTCGATCAAACAGTTTGCAATACGGCCGCTATCAACAAAATGACTTCTGGCTGAATCGGGATTGATCTTTATGGCCTGCTGGCCTGGATCAACGATATGGAGATTGCGAATTATTGTGCCTGTTACATCGCTGCCCGCGGTTGCCATCACATGGATGGGATGATCAAGGGCCCGTTGCAGTCGCATATCTTTGATGGTAACATTTGAGGCCACTATCTGAAAGATTTCCGTGGTCTGGTAATTACCGTCCAGGACGACCTGTTCCCGGTTGCCGCTTTGGGAGCGAATCGTGACCCCGTTTGCGGCAATACGCAGGTACTCTCCATTGAGCATATATGTGCCGTCGGCAACAACAATGGTCCTGTCACCGCCATGGGCAGTGGCATTGACCGCATCAACAAGTTCGGTCACGGTATGGACCGTCACGGCAGCCATGACCACGGCGGCAGGCCGCAGAACCATGGCAAGGAGCAGTACCTGTAAAAAAAGCAGCAGGCTGGAGTTTTGCCGGCCTGTTTTCGTGTCCCTATTCGAAAAGAAATTCAGTCCAGAAAAACACATTGGTTTCGTCCTCTTTTTTTGGCCATATACAGGGCCTGATCAACCTTTGACATGACCTGTTCCAGGATACAGTGCGAATCAGGCGGGACTTGAATCAAACCGATGGAAATGGTCAACACCCCATGGGGAGAATTTCCCTGGTGGGGAATGGCCAGTTCCTCCACTGCGCTTCGAAGCCGATCAGCGGCCTGTTGCGCCTTGTCGTTATCTTTGGCATTGAACAGAAAACAGAATTCTTCACCACCGATGCGGAAGCAGTAATCTCCGGCCCGCTGCAGGACCTCCTGCATGGCCATGGCCATTTTTTGTAATGCCAGGTCACCCTCCGGATGACCGTATGAGTCATTATAGCGTTTGAAGTTATCCACATCCAGCAGGCCGAGATAGAGTGGTTCGCCGTGCCTGATACTCTTCCGTAATTCCCTGGGAAATATGGCATAAAAATGTCGGCGGTTGTACAGTCCGGTGAGTTGGTCGGTCAATGATAACTGCTCCATCGCCTTATGCAGTTTTTGGTCATAGAGGTAAAAGGAACGGTTAAAATAGAGTAACAGCGCTATGGCGATGGTCATGCCGATAAACATCAAGGCGCCTTGCCACAGGTGCATGGCCTGCCGCGTTTTCAGTTTGGAGGTCAGCAGCACTATGCCGGTCTGATAAGGTGTTGCAAGAAGATCAATGGCGGTTGTCGCCAGTTGAAAGAACTGCTCCGGACTCATTTGCGGGCAGCTGTTTTTGTCCTCGATCAAGAGACATTCATTGAAAAGGGGGGTGATAACGGAATCAAGTGTCTCCGGCAGCAGGTGCAGTGAATGTTTCAGATCACTGGAGGTCTTGAGGATAACACTCTGGGCGTTCTCAATACTCTCTATCCTGGCCTTGATCGCGGCCTGATAATTATGCAGCAGCTCCCTTTCCCGGTCGGAAATTGATTGTTTTGCCAACAGTCCGCTACCGATACCGCGCACCCGACCGATGGACTCGGCCAGATAGGGGATCTGTACATCCAGGACATCAATCAGGTAATAGGTATCAAGCTCGGGATCAAGGATGAGGTTGGAATGATCGGCCGCCAGTTGCATGAACTGGATAATTTCAGTGATAAGTTCACTGTAACGACGGAACAAATGCTGCTCTTTTGCCTCGGCAGGTGTGAGTTTGAAGAGTTGCCCGGCCTTTGTTGCCAGATGTTCGGCCTCGGACTGGAGATGAAAGGCCTCTGTCTCCAAACGCCATGTTTTCTGTTGAAACCTGTCGAGAAACCGTTTTTTGAGAAGAACCAAATGCCTGTTGATCTCTTTATGGTGGCCGTATTGTGATATTTGAGTGTATCCCCGTATTTTCTGCAGGTCCATCAGGGCGTGGTAGAGTGATCTTATCATCTGGACACCTTCAATCTCCGTTTTTGTGAAGGTATACAGCTTGACCTGATCATAGAGCAGCACGGACAGTGACAGCGACAGAAAAATGATGGGAAGAATGGTGGCAAACAGGTACCGTTTCAGGTTTGATTGCCCTGTTGAGGAAATATCTGTCATTGGTATCGTGCCAGTACGGCCTCAACCTGGTCGGGTTGAAACGGTTTGGTGAGGTATTCGTCCATGCCTGCGGCAAGACAACGTTGCCGGTCTTCATGCATGGCATGGGCGGTCAGGGCGATGATCGGTGTTCTGGAGCCATGCAGCCTGTCGTGTAATTGTTGAAGCAGGCCCTGAATGTTCGAGTCTTTCGGCAGAATACCCTGCTCGCAATCACGTATATACCGGGCTGCGGTCAGGCCGTCCATTTTCGGCATCTGGATATCAAGAAAAATAATGTCCACCTTGCTTTTGGCAAGAACCTCCAGGGCTTCAATACCGTTTTCAGCAGTCAGAACCCGATGGCCGCTGTTTTCCAGCGTCATCCTGGCAACATCCCGGTTTAATCTGTTATCTTCGACCAGCAAAATAGAAAGAGGCCGTTGTGACTCGTGAACCTGATCGATTGCTTCCGGTTCTTTCTGTAACTGGTCCGGGGCTCCGGTCTTTAGTTGAACAGTGAAGGAAAAACAGCTCCCCAGCCCTTCCGTACTGGTGACCTGTATCTTTCCATTCATTATTTCGACCAATCGTTTGCAGATGGCAAGACCAAGACCTGTTCCTCCATATTGCCTGGTTGTTGAGGTGTCTGCCTGGGAAAAGGAATCAAAGATGGTCTCCAGCTTGTCGGCGGCAATACCAATACCTGTGTCTTCAACCTTTACCTCTATTGTGACAGTACCCTTGTCCTCGGTAACCTGCCTCGCCTGCAGACTGATGCTTCCATGTTCGGTAAATTTGATGGCATTTCCCAGAAGATTGATGAGAATCTGGCGAATCCTGAGGGAATCACCGATGACAACATTGGGAATATTTTCCGCAACCCACAGGTGAAAATCGATCTTTTTTTCTTTAATTGCAGTGGAAAATATCAGGCCGACATCATGAATTAATTCAGCAAAATGAAAGGGATGTTCTTCGAGTACGAGCTGGTTGGCATCAATTTTTGAAATATCGAGCACATCGTTGAGCAAACCGAGAAGGAAATCAGCAGATGTCTTTGCCGCGGTCAGGTTTTGTCGTTGCTTTTCGGAGAGGTCTGTTTCCAGTGTCAGACGCAGCATACCGATGATACCATTGAGCGGGGTCCTGATATCATGGCTCATATTGGCAAGAAAAGAGGATTTGGCCCTTGTCGCGGCCTCAGCCTCTTCCTTGGCTGCAAGAAGGTCGGCCTCGGATTGTTTCTGCCTCGTAATATCGGTACGAATTTCCATCTTGGCAACCGTACCGTCCTGCAGGGTTATTGGAGTGGCGATGATGTTAAATGTTTTTTCCCCGTACTGGAGATCATAACGGACGGTTTGTCCATGAACGGCGACCTGTTCCAGGGAACAGTCGTCACATGGCCCTTTTTTTCCATGTAAGGCCTGGTAACATATTTGACCGGTGGAAAGACCGAACCATTTTCGCATGCTGCTGTTTGCATGCCGAATCACATAATTGTTGTCCACGATATAGAGGGCCAGCCCGGCGCTGTCAAGGTTGTTGAGGATAGAGCTCGCATGTCGTTTACTCTGTTGCAGCCTGTTGATCTGGACTTGAATGAGTCGGTCCATAAGCGTGATGATAACGCAGCCGGCAAGCCAGATGCTTGCAAATGCGATCCAGAGTCTTTTGGCGTTGATCGCGTACTGTGCCAGGTAATTTGCCATTGGGACGGATATGCTGATGCCACCCCGGATATCACCGACCTTGTATCCCTGTTTGGCATGGCACCTGAGGCAGGCTTTTTTGGTAATAAACGGACGCATCAGGCGCATGTACGGTTTTCCGTTGATACGGACAACTTCCTTGTATTCCTTGTTTCCATGTTCAAAACTGACGAGCGCCTTGTGCTCCCATGGGTCGGCCTGATTTTGCGGCCGGATGGGTTTTAGGCTGGTGATATGGCCCTGGATGGCCAGTTTTTTTTGTGCCATCTCGTAGAGTTGTCTGGTCATGTAGGCGGGGTTGACCAGGGTATAGGGGCGGCCATTGATGGTGACATCACGATTGGGCACATCAAGGTAGGGATTTGGCGGGGTGCTTTGACTTACCGGAACGTAAACACCGCCATGTTGTGCCGCCCATAAACGAAAAAGTACATCTTTTTCCCAGGACACCCGGGCATTGTTTTCAGCAAGCAGGATTGCTGTTTCCTTCTGGGTACGCAGGTTCCAGAAGAGGAGAAGGCCAAGCAGCAGAGTCCAGCCCACCAGAAGGAATGCGGACATTTTTGTAATGCTGGGCAATCGAAAGTCCTTGCCAAGGGTGCGGTCGGCAGCATCGGCGGGCTGTTGTATCTGAGCGGTTCCTTTTCGCATGTTGAACATGAACAGTGATAGCGTCGTATAAACTTTGATCTACTGCGCCATGTGTTCCGGGGCGGGTCTCAACTATACAGATAGTATGTTATGAATCGCCCCGAAATACACGATTGTATACAAAGTGGTAGAATGGTTTACCTTTAACGAAAGGTATTGGATTTTATATCATATCTGCGCATCAGACGTTGCAGAGCCTGTCGTTCCATACCACAATTTCTGGAGGCGGCAGATACATTTCCCTTTGAATCCATCAATACCCGGGTCAGATAGGAACAGGTAAATTGTTTGACCACCTCCTGTTTGGCCTCTTTATAAGTCATGGTCAAAAAACAAGCCGAATCATCCAAGCCCTCAAAGGGTACAAGACTATCTCTTGCTTCAGGATCAACCAGGTCGCCCGGGGTGATGAAATTTTCGTGACAGAGCAACACCGCCCGGTTGATGGTGTTCTGCAACTCCCGAATATTTCCTTTCCATGGTCGTCTGAGTAGACATTGCAGGGCCTCCGGTTGAAACTCCACATCCGGACGATCATACTCCTTTGCATACAGTTCCAGGAAATGCTGGGCCAATAGCGGTATATCACTGGAGATGCTGGAGAGAGAAGGCATGGTAACCGTCATAACGTTAAGACGATAAAAAAGATCTTCCCGGAACTCACCCCGTTCAATCTTTTCCTCGAGATTTTGATTTGTTGAAGCCAGCACCCGAACATCGACTTTGATGGTGCTGGTCTGGCCAAGGGGCTGGATCTCCTTTTCCTGTAACACCCGCAGCAGTTTTGTCTGAATGGAGACCGGAATATCCGCAATTTCGTCAAGAAGAATCGTTGAACCATTTGCCTCAAGAAACAAACCATCCTTATCCTGCTCCGCCCCGGTAAAGGCGCCTTTCTTATACCCAAATAATTCGCTTTCAAGGATATGTTCAGGCAGGGCGGGACAGTTGACGATAATCATCTTATTATCGGCCCGATTACTCATGGAATGCAGGGCCCTGGCAGCAAGCTCCTTGCCTGTACCTGATTCACCTCGAATGAGCACGGTTGCCGAACTTTGAGCAAGACGGGACAACAGTTCAATTGTTGCCGTCAACTGTCTTGAGCGGCCAACAAATTCCATGCAGGGTTTCTGTCGGGTCAGTTTCTGCTGTAAAGTCTTATTTTCCCGTAACAGCCGTGTTCGTTCAATGGCCCGTTCCACGGCGTGGACTATGCGATTATTGTCGAAGGGCTTTTCAAAAAAATCATACGCCCCTTCTTTGAGCGCGCGCACTGCCATTTCGATGGTCCCGTAACCAGTCATAATAAGCGTGGTAATGGTTGCATCGAGTGCTTTTAACCGGCGTAGAAACTCAAGCCCATCCATTCCCGGCATCTTTATGTCTGTGAGCACCACATCAGGCAGCCAGTTTGTTGCCAGGTCAAGCCCGTCCGCGCCTGAATCGGATATCCGTACTTCACATCCACATTTTTTTGAAATAACTTTTCGTAAAAGCTGCAGCAAGTCCCGTTCGTCATCAACGATCAAAACCCGCTCCAACCGTTTTTTAAGAATATTTTTTGCGTTACTCATTGTCGAAGAACAATTCCTGTTATATTCCCGGTATCTCTACGGCCTGACAACACAATTACCGAACATTGATAAGGCAATCATCGTTTGGTTGATCAATGACGTCGCCAAACGGCATGACTGAAGTAATTTGTCGACCACAATAGACTACCTCGTTGATATTCTGTTATAAAAAATCATCATTGAGCAATAACAAGCCCAGGCGTGTCCCGGGATTTTCATATATAAACAGCAATATGCAATAAAAATTCCAAGTCAGGTGCGATTGGCCGGCAGCAGCTGGACATCCGGCAAGTTATCATATAACTTTTCTACGCTGTTGAAGGTCTGCAGGGCATGCACAATGACAGGCAACGGTTCACTCCATATTTCCGGTAAATCTCTTTCCCGGGGTTCTGTTACTGAAAAAGCCAACTGCTCAACCGGTGGGGTAAACCGGGCGTTGACTCCTTCCTTATTGCCACGGGCATCTACTCTGTACCAACCATATTTTTCTGTATATACAGCATTTAGACCATGAAGACAGTATGGAGGTCCGTTTTCTTCCTGGCTGAGACGTTGGTAGCAAAAACCGACCGGTATTTTTTGTACCCGGAGTAATGCCGCCAGAAGATGACTTTTAGCGTAACAGGAACCGGATTTATGTTTAAGCACTTCCGATGCCGTGCAGGTGACGATCTGGGTTTGAAAATCACGGCTGTGCAGAATCTTGTCCCGCACATATTCAAAAGCATTTTTCATGTAATCACATGCGTGATTACTCTTTGCGAGTATTCTTTCAGAACATTCTCTTATGGATGGATGTTGCCAATTTATAACGGTTGAATTTTCCGTATATTTTTTTTGCTCAATTTCCGAAAGCCGAGTGAAAGAGAATTGTTGCGGTCTTTTGTCTTTCTTTGTTTGTGTTGGATGAAATGCTATTGTTCCATCACCAATATCATCAAGGACAGCTGCAAACTCTTCTTTTACCTGCCCGATAAGCGCAACCACCTCTGCAGGAGTTTCTGACTGGACGGCAATATTTTTGACAAGGGTGATGATGTCTCCCATATGTTTAAGATTATTGACGGATTCCCAGCTCATAGCCTCATCTATTTGAAATAAAATTCGGTCGGAATTCTCAAACGGATGTTGGTTGACAACTTCCTCTCTGAGATTTAGCCAGGCACCCTGCAGATCGGAAAGTGCGGTCTTATAAAAGTGATGCTCTTCCTGGTAGAAAATCATTGTCCTGTCTTATTTTGGCGTCATTTTAACGGACTGTAACATTTACCCACCCAATGCCTGTCCAGTCCGGAGTTTTCACATTCTGAAAATTGAGAATGCTCGGCAAGGAGGGATGTAGTTATTTGCTGTTCTCTGTTTTCCGGTGCGCTGACAGCATGGTGGCAAAACATTCCTGGACGAAACGGCCGGAAACCGTATCAGCCATGGAAAAATTCAAACCCTGCTCCGGCGGAAATGCGCCGGTCAAGGCAAGAAATACATCCCTTGAAAGGTTTTCCAGCATTGCCGTAAAGTTGTCCCGTACCTCGGCCGGCAGTTCCGTTTCCTCCCATCTGCATCGAAAAGGCCTGTATTGCGGCACCATGCATCGGCCACCTTCCAGTAACGGACAGGGAAATTTGGCCGCTTCATAGATTTCGGTGAACTCCTTATCCGCCAGGGGTGGATAATTGGCATGGAGCGTGCGGATTGTTCGAATGACCGAAGCACATTCCAGGGCATGTTCAAGCACATGTTCACGATCATCATGGCTGAAAGTACGATTGATATACTGATGGATGCAAATACTTTCGGCAAGCTCAAGTTCAAAATATTGCCGGCAACAACGATCATGTTTTGTTCCACAGGTGGAAGCGCCATGGACATGAGCAAGTTCCTGGTCAAGTTCAGAGGCAAAAGCATCATACTCATCAATAAAGGAAGAGAGATCAACACAACTCTTTTTATTCTCAATTCTTGGATCGACAGTACACAATACTCCCTGTTGTTTATGGTACTTACGCAACAATCTCCACTGACTGAAATTGGTCGGGTTGGCGCGGGTATTTTTCAGTAGTTTTTCCGCTTTTTTCAGGCTGAGTCCCCGTCGTAGCAGATACGCGGAAATAAAGGTGCCGGTCCTGCCATGGCCATGCCGGCAATGCACCAGGACTTTTTTGCCGAGATAAATAGCCTCGTCAAGCCATTCCAGCGCCTTTTCCATATCCTGCAGGGCAGGGACCTGTT
>JALVAI010000070.1 GCA_027011235.1 Desulfobulbaceae bacterium | reverse complement strand
TAATTTTTCTTATTATGGTCCCAAAAAAAATAGCTCTTTGGGTCAGCTCTTGCTCTTTTCTCCGGCCAGGCACTGGTCACACACGCCATGGACAACGACATTTTTATTTCTGATCCGGCCAACAGTCTGCAAGGATTCGGGTAATCCCATGCTGTCGAACAGGTGCCAGTGAAAATCGACCAGTTTCCCGCATTGATCGCAGAAAAAATGATGATGCTGATCAATAACGGCCTCAAACCTGGCCTGACTGGACATGGTCTCCACTCTTTTTACCAGGCCAAGCTCCTCGAAAGTCGCCAGAGTACGGTACACCGTATCAAGGGACAGGGTCGGCAGACGGGTTGCCAGCTGCTTATGCAGAGTTTCGGCCGAAGGATGTTCGGTTGACTGCAAAAGCATGCGATAGATCTCCATCCGCTGGTGGGTCAGTTTCAACCCATGGGCCCGGCATGTTGCCTCAAAATGGGCCATGACCTGCTGAGTGTCATTCATATCAACATCAAATAAGATTTATTCTTAACTGCTAATTACCCCTATTTTGCCTTGCCGTCAATAAAAAATATTTACAGCAATACATTTTTTTGTTCTTTTTTGATTATTGACATGGGGTATCTAACTCACTACACTGTTATTTTTCCACAGGGACAACCATACTAACTTCCACAAAAAATCAAAAAGATACAGCTTTCATCTCCCAGACAGACGGGCAGAAAAAACAGTTTGCGCCCCTCCCTGGAAGATTGCTATTCAAAGCCCAAAAACAGGAGACACAATGGATGCCATCACATGCGTGACAACCAGAAAAAGCATACGAGGTTTTCTCGATAAACCCGTGGACAAAAAAGTACTGACGGAAATAATTGATGCGGCAAGATGGAGCCCTTCCTACAAGAACAGTCAGCCCTGGGAGGTTGCCATTGTTTCCGGTGCCAAAAAAGAAGGATTGTCTGCCATGCTGCTTGAGCTGCTGGAACAGGGAACAGCACCAAACCCTGATCTTCCGGCCCCGGAGAGCTGGCCACCGCGTGAACAGGCCCTGATCGATCATCTGTATGCCTCCCGGAAAGAGGCCACCGGCATGGATCTCAATGATCCCAAGATGATCATTGCCGCCAAAAAGGCAAATTTCAGGTTTTATAACGCCCCGCACGGGATCTTTCTTTACCAGGAGGCCTCGCTCAGTTCATGGTCGCTCTTTGATCTGGGTCTTTTTGCCCAGAGCCTGATGCTTGCCGCCCATGCCAAGGGAATCGGCACAGTGCCGCAGGCATTTCTCACCGATTATGCCCCCCAGGTAAAGGAATTTCTCGGCATTCCGGCCTCTAAACGACTGGTTCTGGGAATTTCGGCAGGCTACCCGGACCCGCAATCCCCGGCCAACCAACTCGGCACTGACCGCATGGTGGTCGAGGATATCATTACCTGGCTTGAATAAACCAGCGTGGCTGGACCATAATTTACCGTTCCGGCCACAACGAATAACAACGAATAATGAAAATAGTCCGAAACGACACAGCTCCGTGGACTATTTTCAAATAAATCTGTTTCGCATCTGGGCAGGCAGGCGCCAGAGTAACCCGACCCAACAGGCTTAAGCATCACCCTCCGCCACCAGCGGCAGGATATCCCTGGGATCAGATAGAACAACATCCCCGCCGCCTGCCCGGCTGAATCCCCAGGCGGCAAAGACGCCGGTGATCCCTGCCCGCCGGGCCGCCTCCATATCCTTGGCGCTGTCACCGACCATCAAGGCCCGGTCACGGCCCGGGGTATACCTATAACTCTTGAGAATATCAAGTAACATGGCAGGGTGCGGTTTGGGCTCCTCCACATCCTCACCGCCGACGATCCTGTCAAAAAAAGGCCCAAGTCCGAGATGGGAGAGCATTCTGCCGGCAAAGCGGGCCGGCGCATTGGTGGCCACACTGAGGCCGACACCCCGATTGCCGAGGCTGTCAAGAAGTGACCGGATACCCGGATACAGACGGGGACTCTGGATACACTGCTTGTGATAGTGACGTTCAAATTCCTGTTGCGCCGCCGGCTCGTAGAGAGGGGTCCCGTAAAACATCAAGGCCAGATTGCGCTGGTCCCGGTTAATCGCCTCTACCACAAATTCTTTTGACAGCGGCCCAAGGCCATATATCTTTTTCCGCACATGATTGACCGAGACAGTGATGTCATGCCCGGAGTCAATCAGGGTGCCATCCATATCAAAAATAATTATTCGCATATACGCCAACTCCTTATCCGCCAGAGACAGATCACAGGTTTTTTTCTGTTCATGTCACCGGAAAAATGAAAACCGGCCGGGTTGACCTCTGTTCCGGATACTGGTAACAAACAACAAAGATCAGTAAAAATCAAACCGTACCACCCTTTTTCAATGAAACGTTTTCTGCCCCTGTTGCTGATAGCCCTGCTCGCCACCGGTTCTGTTGCTCTTTTTGCAAAGCTCGGAAAACTGGACAGGATTATCACCGCCCGATTTGAGGGCAGACGCTGGGAACTGCCGGCAAGGCTCTACGGTCGGCCGCTGGAACTCTATGCGGGCAGGATGCTTGCCCAAAAAAATCTTATCAGGGAACTTGATCTACTTGGCTACAAGAATAGCAAAGATATCAGCATTCCGGGTACCTATGCGATAGATGGTCACCGAGTTCGTATCCACAGCCGGGACTTCTCGTTTGCAGACGGCAGACGGGCCGGCACAACCATCGCAGTGACAATCAGAAACAACCATATCCGGTCACTCATTGATTTGGAGAACGGAGAAGACATTGCCCTCTACCGCCTGGAACCACTGCAGATTGCCGCCATTTATCCTCGCGACAACGAAGACAGGCTGCTCATTCGGCTGCAGGATACTCCTCCCCTGCTGGTCGATATCCTGCTGCTTACCGAGGATCGCAGGTTTTATCACCATATAGGTATCAGGCCGCTGGCCATTGTCCGCGCACTGCTGGCCAACATCCGGGCGGGAAAAACCGTGCAGGGCGGCTCCACCCTGACCCAGCAACTGGTAAAAAACTTTTTTCTCTCCAGCGAGCAGAGCCTGAAAAGAAAGATACACGAGGCCCTGATGGCGCTGTTGCTGGAATATCATTACTCCAAGGACGAGATACTGGAGACCTACCTCAATGAAATTTACCTGGGACAGGAAGGAAAACGGGCTATCCACGGTTTTGCCCTGGCCAGCCGTTTTTATTTTGACCGCAACCTTGACGAGCTGAGTGCCGACCAACTGGCCCTGCTCGTCGGCCTGGCAAGGGGGGCCTCTTTTTACGATCCGCGCAGACACCCGGAGCGGGCAAAAAAGAGACGTGATCTGATTCTGACGCAGGCGGGCAGGGCAGGACTTCTTTCACCAGCGGCAGTCCAGGCCCTCCGGCAGCGTCCTCTAGGTGTAAGCCAACATATCTCATCGGGAATTACCCGTTATCCCGCCTTTGTCCAGATGGCCCGCCGACAACTGAAGCGGGACTACCGGGAAGAAGACCTGCGCAGCGAGGGATTGGTCATTTTCACCACCCTTGATCCCATCATGCAGGAACAGGCCGAAAAAAGCGTGCAACAGACGCTGGCCGCCATCGAGCATGACCGCAAAATGGACGCTGACAGCCTGCAGGCTGCGCTCATTCTCTGCTCGGCCCACCAGGGGGAGGTGCAGGCCGTGGTTGGCGACCGTTTACCGGGACGGGCCGGATTCAACCGGGCACTGGACATGCGG
>JALVAI010000069.1 GCA_027011235.1 Desulfobulbaceae bacterium | reverse complement strand
TCCATCTTGTGATAAATTGTTGACTTGCCTTGAGCTGCAACGCGACCGGTTGCATTGTACAACCTGTGACCGGACCATTGAGCGCAACAGAGGTTGATACAGACATATAATCACTGACGGGACAACGTCTTTCATTGCCCAAGTCGATAAAAAAACACCCGCCTGCGGAATTTCCATCAAAATCTTCCCCTTTGCGGACAGCCTGTATCCATTAAAAAATCCATTATTACAACAAGGTTTGGCCCGCAAGCGCCGTTTCTTCATCCCAGGTGAAGTTCAGGGCGCCAGGTGGGCACCATTTAATTCAAGGAGTTACATGACATTTCATCAATTTGATTTTCATCCGGCCATAGCAGAGGCTATCGCCAAATGCGGCTACACAGCCCCCACGGCCATTCAAAAGCAGGCCATGCCGCATCTGCTCGAGGGAAAAGACCTGCTGGGGCTTGCCCAGACCGGAACAGGAAAAACAGCGGCATTTGTTTTGCCAACTTTACAGAATCTGCAGCAAGGGCCGCGCAAAAAAATACGGGCACTGATACTCACCCCAACCAGGGAACTTGCCGAACAGGTACATGAGAATATCCGCGAGATGGCCGGCACAACAGGAATCAGGAGCTGCGCTGTTTATGGTGGCGTCAGCAAAAATGGCCAGATTCATACATTGCGACGCGGCGTCGAAATCGTCGTTGCCTGTCCGGGACGCCTGCTCGACCATATAAACGGCAGGACCATTGACCTTGCCACCGTTGAGGTGCTCATCCTCGATGAAGCCGACCAGATGCTGGACAAGGGATTTCTGCCCGATATCCGCCGCATCCTGCAGCATGTTCCGCAGAAACGACAGTCCATGGTTTTTTCGGCCACCATGCCAAAAGAGATTCGGCACCTTGTCGAAAATATCCTCACCGACCATGTGACCATTCAGGTTGATCACGAAAAACCGGCCGAAACGATCAGTCATGTCCTGTTTCGTGTTGCCCAGAACCGCAAAACAGCCCTCTTGAAGAATATTCTCAAAGAAAAGGATATGGCAACCACCCTGGTCTTCACCCGGACAAAATACAAGGCCAAAAACCTGGCCAGGCAGCTGCAAAATGCCGGCTATCGGGCGACATCACTTCAGGGTAATATGTCGCAGGCGCAACGGAAAACAGCCATGAACGGGTTTCGGACCGGTAAATTCAATATCCTGGTTGCAACCGATATAGCTGCCCGGGGTATTGATGTTTCCGGTATCTCCCACGTGGTAAATTACGATATTCCAGATACCGTCGAGGCCTATACCCACAGGACCGGACGCACGGGCAGGGCGGAGCAGACCGGCGAGGCGATGACCTTTGTCACCGCTGACGACGGCCGCCTGTTACAGGCCGTTGAACGCCGGCTCAACAAAAAAATCCGCATGGAAATCCTTGCCGATTTTGACAGCGGCTTTGATCAAGCGTCGTCTCGGTCAGGCAGCAGCCGAAAGTCCCCATCTTCCAGAGGGCCGCGACGTCACAAGGCATCCTCCCGAGGACGAAAAGGATCCGCACGAAGAAAGACCGCATCTTCCCGTTATTAACAGCAAGGAATTTTTATAATTATGGAATGAACCGCCGTAATGGAAGGATGATATTCGCGCTCGCGCAATAAAAAATCAAATCCTGTTATCAACGGCATGTTCAGAACCGCAGCCAAATGGCTGCACGCCGGGTTTCACCAATCGGAATCCGGTTATTTCAATAATGGTTTCACAAAGAAACCATGGAACAAGGAGTACTACACAATGGCAGAAGGAACAGTAAAATGGTTTAATGATTCAAAGGGTTTTGGTTTTATCGAGCAGGATGGCGGCAAGGACGTTTTCGTCCATCATTCCGCCATCCAGGCCCAGGGCTTTAAAAGCCTGCAGGAAGGCCAGCGGGTAACCTTTGACATCGTTGACGGCGCCAAGGGACCGGCCGCTGAAAACGTTGTTGCCCAATAGTTCAGCCGCAATACCCACGAACAACCCCGAATTTTTTCGTGGTTGTTCGTGATCCTTTACCAACGGTCAGCACAGGAGACGAATTTGGCAAGAAACAACTATTCCTATGCCAAAAGGCAGCGGGAACTGGCAAAGAAAAAAAAGAAAGAAGAAAAAAGACAGCGCAAGCTGGAGAAGAAAAACAGAAAAACCGAACAATCCCCGGACACGTTACCAGCAAAAGAACAGGATGCCTGACGAAAACGGGCCTGTTTTCCGACCCGGTCAACAGCCGGTTACCGTGTTGTCCGCTGCAAAAGCAGGGCGGCCCACTCTTCTTCATGCATGGATGCAAGCACCTGCATTCCCAGCCCTTCGTAGATTCGAATACAGCCTTTCTCCTGTTCCCCCTTAAGGATACCCGCAAGAATAACTCTGCCCTCAGGAGCGAGTAATTTCCGCAGATGCGGCGCCATCTCCACCAGTACATCATGGACGATATTGGCCGTTATCATGGAAAATTTTCCCTTTACATCAGTTAGGTCCATACCACTGACCATGACCGCCCCTGCCACGTTATTGTTGACACAGTTTTCCTCGGCCACCCGGATCGCTTCCGGATCGTTATCAATGGCAACAACCCGGCGGGTGCCATACATGGCCGCAGCCATGGCCAGAATACCGGTGCCGGTACCCACATCCAGCATCCTGTCCGCGGGATGAGAGGTCAAAGACCGCGTCAAAAGTGACAAGGCCATCCTGGTCGAGGCATGCTGGCCGGTGCCGAATGCCTGGCCCGGATCCATCACAATGACCCGCTCGCCCTCTTGGGCATGGTACTCCTCCCAGGAAGGCCTGATAACCAGTCCCGGCACGATTTCCACCGGGGTAAAAAACCGTTTCCAGCTTGTCGCCCAATCCTGATCATCAAAGATTTCACTGTCTAACCCGGGCGCGGCCAGATCATACAGGGCAAAAAGCTCCCCCATTCTTTCCGCCACAAGCCGGGTAATTTCAGGGCCGGATTCCCTATCGCCTGCACAGGGAAAAAATCCGCTTATCCTGGTTCCCTTTGCTGACCCGGGGCTGATTTCCACCCCGGAGCCACTGAGTACCGCCATCAGATCTGAAACCGGTTCCACAAGCGTGGCCGGTGCCCGCAGACTGATCTTTATCCATCTGTTTCCCCTGTCGCCGTTGCCAATTTCAGCCATCTCCCTTTCCTCTCATTGCCTTGCAACTGATTTCATGGTATAAATTGTAATTTCCATTCTCTCGTAAAAAGTCCAATTTTTCCCCTCGGAGTCTCCATGAAGCACACCATTTCATTTCTGCCCGATAACATAACAATCGAGGTGGACAAGGGCGAGAACTTACTGGCGGCCGCCGCTGAAGCCGGGGTCTATATCCATGCCTATTGCGGCGGCGACGGTGTCTGCGGCAAATGCAAGGTCAAGATCGACCAGGGCGAAGTCCGCTCGGAAAAGGCAAATCTCAAGCAGGAGGACTGGGACCAGGGATACCGCCTTGCCTGTCTCTCTTCGGTGCAGTCGGACCTGACGGTCACCATCCCGGAGATGACCACCAAAAGCGGCAAGGCGTTGAAACGAAAGCCCAAAACCACCCGCACCATCTCCGCCCGTTCGCTGGACACTCTGATCGGCCAGTGGAAGGTGGACCCGCCGGTGAGCAAGCTGTACCTTGAACTGCCGCCGCCGACCATGGAAGACAACATCTCGGACATGCAGCGGGTGATGCGCGGTATCAAGCAGGTCATGCC
>JALVAI010000068.1 GCA_027011235.1 Desulfobulbaceae bacterium | reverse complement strand
CGATATGACTGATTGCCTCCATCATCTGCTCGACCACCTCTTTGGAAAAAAGAGGCTGGGTCATGGCAAAGCGGGCGCCAAGGGCAGCCTTTTTTTCCAGACGGCTGATCTGCAGGCCCGGCTTGGCCGGACGAAAACTGAACGCGGCGCCGATGGAAAAATTTGTCTCTTTCTTGATTGAACGACCGGCCAGGTTAACGCCCCGGTTCAGCCCGGCAAGCATACGAATAAGGCCTTCGGAGCGCAGGTCAAAAACACCGGTCACGCCGGGCTGATCAGTACCGGCGGCTGAATCACCGCTAACGGCAAGCACTGCCTCAATTCCCAGGAGATGGGCCTCCATCATCCTGGCCTGGAGCCCGAGGGCATTGAGATCGCGACCGGTCTGATGGATAATGGTCTGCACTCCGCACTGCTGCCGGATGCGGGCCGCCATCCCCAAATTACCCGTCCTGAGAATGGCAAGCGGGCTCTCGCCAAGGGAGATGGCATCCACCCCGGCCCTGGTTAATTCACCGGCCCCGTGCAGGACCGAGTCCACATCGAGATGGGTGGGTGGATCGAGTTCAACAATTATCGGCAGCTGTTTTTTATCCAGACCTGCCAGAAAACCACCATTTTTAAAGGTTGTCTCGACATCTCCTGATTCTCTGTCACTAATGACAATCCGCTCCCCCCGCACCCGGACCGGCCGAATGCGCAGGGCGGAACGAAATTCCTGGATGTGGGCAGGGGTGGTGCCGCAGCAGCCGCCGATGAGATGGACACCCAGTTTGATCATCTCCCTGGCCCGGGCAGCCATGTAGGCGGGCTGGGCCGGATAGATCGTCCGTCCGCCCACCATTTCCGGCATACCGGCATTGGGAAAGGCGGATAATGGTGTGCCCTCTCCGGCAAGGGGCGACATCTGCGAAACAGCCATAACCATGGCATCAATTCCACGGCCGCAATTTGTTCCGACCAGATCGGCGCCTGCCTCCCGCATCCGCAGGCCGCAGGTATAGGCATCCTCGCCATGCACGGTCATGCCCCTGGCCGGAAAGACCATCTGGGCGATCACCGGCAGCTCCGGCGCCTCCCTGCGGGCGATTTCAATGGCCAGAAGAATTTCCTGCAACTGGCTGAAGGTTTCAATGATCAGGACATCGGCCCCGCCTTCGGCAAGTCCGAGCACCTGCTCGGTAAAAGAGGCCCGTATCTCCTCTTCGGTCACCTCTCCCTCTTCTACGGGGAAAGATACACCAGAGGGGCCGATGGAGCCGGCAACATAGACCTGGTGGCCGGCGGCCTTGGCCGCTATCCGCGCCCCGGCCCGGTTGATCTCCCGCACCTGGTCCTCGGCCCCGGCCTCGCGCAGCTTAAAGCGGCCGGCACCAAAGGTATTGGTCTCGATCAACTGACTGCCTGCCCGGATGTACTCTTCATGGGCAGAGAAGATGGTTTCTTCGGCCTGCAGGTTGAGAAGGTCAAGATTACGGCCGCGCTCCACGCCCCGCTCAAAGAGATATGAACCAAGAGCGCCATCGCCCAGGACCACATGGTCCTGGATATATTCAAGAAAATCAGGCTTCATTCTCCAGGCCGCTCCTGGTGTGCCCTGCTAACGGATAAATCATGCTTACAGGCTACTCGCTGAGCGCAATATCAACCGAGGGCCGCATGGTGGCAACCGTGGCCAGCACGTCATGGACCATGTGGTTGGTAAAGGCATCAACCAGTTGCTGATCAGCCGGGGCCCCGTTGTCATAATCGACAAGGGCCTGCTGCATGATGTTGTAATCAAAACGCGGCGCCCATTTCCGGGAACCAAGGCGGGCAGTTGTCGAACAGTTGTCCACCATGTAGGCGACCCCCTTGAAGTGCATGTAGGGATTGAGGGAATCAACCGCCTCGATAACCGACTCGTTGCAGACCTCGCTCAAACAGTGGCCCTTTTCGATCAGAAGATCAATCTGCGCCATCATGACGGCGCAGTAGAGACCAGCAGTCTCGGCATCCACCTCGGGCTCGCCGCTGCGCTCGGCCCGGACCTGCTCTCCGACCTTCCACATCCTGGTGCCGTCGATCTTGCCCATGGGATAACGGTCAAAACGCCGGCCGGCCATGACAACCGAGCGAATCTCGTTGCCGCTGGAGACCTCGTCATAGATTTCCAGCAGAATTTCAAAGGCGGGATGGTAGGCGGCGCTGTACATGCGGGCAAAGGTCTTTTTGCCCTCTGCGTCGAGATTGTTGTACACGGCCAGGATTCCGTCATGGGAAATGGTGCGGGAAATGGGACCGGTGATATTTTCGACCGTGTCTATAAAGGCCTTTTTCTCATCCACGCCCTTTTCCATGACCAGGCGCCGGTACAGGGCCTCGGACACGCCATGCACAGCCCCAAGCAGGATACCGCGCTCGCCAAAGATATCGGAGCGATATTCATAACCGAGGGTGGTCTTGAAGACATAGGGTGCGCCAACACCGATGGCCCAGCCCAGGGCCTGGTCGGTGGCCCTGCCGTCGATGTCCTGCTCCACGGCAAAAGAGCAGTTGATACCGGCGCCGTTGATCTCTTTTCCCTGCACGTACAGGCGCCGGACCGAGGGCCCCATGCCCTTGGGGCAGACACCGATCACGTTGAGATTTTCCGGAAATTTTTCGCCGATACTCTCCAGATAGCCAAGGAGAAAACCATGGGAAAGGCCAAAGGTGGCACCGTCCTTCATGGCGGCAAATATCTTTTTATAATTTTCCACCTGGGCGGCATCGGAAATCAGGAGGATGACCATATCCGACTCTGCAATGACCGCGTACATCTCGCCAAGGGTATTGTTCTCTTCCGAGAAACCTGCGGCCCTGGCAGCATCCATGGAACCACTGCCCTCGCGCAGACCGACCTTGACCCGGATATCCGTGTCCGCAAGCGAGTCACGCAGGTTCTGGGCCTGGGCAGGTCCCTGGGAACCCCAGCCGATCACGCCGATCTGCTCAATACCGGCAAAGGCCTTTGGCAGCAGGGAAAATTTATCCCGACCGCCCCGGACAATGGTTTCCTTGGTCCCGGCCAGATCAATGGTTTCCGTATCAAAGACAGCAGATGTAAACGTGGTTTCCATGTAATTCCTCCAAAAAAGTGGGCTATTCACAAAAATACAAATTCACAGCCATGAATAGGCAGGATCAGTAAATTCTATTTTCTGTTTTTCTTATCCGATATGAGACGAATTTTGTATTAGTACATAATAGAGGCGGCAAATTCAACCCAAAACAACCATATTCTGCCCATATTCACAGTTTCCCGAAAAAGAACCGCAAACAGGAAGATTTGCGATTTTTTGATTTGCGCATATAATCAGAAGGAAAATGGCAGGATTGGAAGAGAGTGAACGGAAAACGGCAACGAAAATCCCCGGGGGAAAGCAGAGCACGCGGGCGGCGCATTTGTACGCCTTTTGGCAGGGATGGTCAACCAGAACCCGACACTTCCTGTTTGCCCGCAAAGCGGTGAAACAAGAAAATTATTTTAGCATGTTGCCTGATTATTTTTCGCGTATAACATAATTATTGCACGTGCTGTAGGAGCGGATTTATCCGCGAATAGCTTGCCCAATTACCAGGATAACCATGAAAATTTCGCGGCTGAAGCCGCTCCTACAAACTTGTGTTTGCGGGTAGACCCGCATTAGGAAAAACAATGGGATCTTTGCGCAGGGCTTTTTATTTACTGCTGGGATTTACCTTTCCCGGGTTCTGGCTTTTCCATGCCAGCGGCCTGCTTGCGTCCCTGTAC
>JALVAI010000067.1 GCA_027011235.1 Desulfobulbaceae bacterium | reverse complement strand
AAGAGGGGTGACTGCTGATGACCTCATCTCCGGTACGGACAAAGGCCTTAACGAGAAATTCAATCACCTCATTTGAGCCGTTGCCCAGGACGATTTCATCCATACCTGCCCCGAGCCAACCAGCAAGGGCTTCTGTCAGATAAAAGCTTGAGCCGTCTGGATAGCGATGCAGTCCCCGCAGGCATTGTTGGATAGCCTCCACTGCCTTGGGTGATGGCCCCCAACCATTTTCATTGGATGCAAGTTTAATTGAATCGCTGATGCCGTATTCCCGCTCAAGTTCTTCCAGGGGTTTACCTGGTGGATAGGGAATAATAGAGGCAATATTTTCAGGTATCTTGAGTTTCATGGCAGGGTCGGTTTTTTCAGGTTTAATCCGTTTTGCATTTCAAGGTTCCATGCCGCTTTAAGGAGAATTCCCTCATTAAAGTGGGCTGCCTGCATCTGCATGCCGATGGGTAGTCCGTTTTGTGATATGCCGCAGGGAACGGAAAGGGCTGGTATGCCAGCAAGATTGGCGGAAATGGTCAGGATGTCCGAGAGATACAGGGCAAGAGGATCGTCGCTCTTCTCCCCGATTTTCCAGGCCGGGGTGGGGGTGACCGGTGAGACGAGGAGATCGCACTGTTCAAAGGCCCTGGTGAAGTCATCCCTGATCAAGGTACGTACCTGGGAGGCCTTTTTATAATAGGCATCATAATAGCCTGCCGACAGGGCATAGGTGCCGATAAGGATACGTCGTTTGACCTCATCGCCAAACCCCTGGGACCTGCTGCTGCGATACATATCGATCAGGGAGTCGGCATCCATGTCCCTGTGGCCGAACCGGACCCCATCAAACCGGGACAGGTTGGAACTCGCTTCGGCCGGGGCAATCAGGTAGTAAACTGCCACACAGTATTCAGTATGGGGCAGGGTTACATCAACGATCTCAGCGCCGGCATCGGCAAGCATTGCAATGCCGTCACGGACTGCCCTGTCAACTTCCGGATCAAGACCATGGCCAAAGTATTCACGGGGGACACCGATTCGCATTCCCTGCAGGCCTTCGGTCAGCATGGTTGTATAATCGGGGACATCACGCACAATCGAGGTGGAGTCACGCGGGTCGTGGCCGGCTATCACGTTCATCATCAGGGCACAGTCCCGAACATCCTTGGTCAAGGGGCCCACCTGATCCAGGGAGGAGGCAAAGGCAACCAGTCCATACCTGGAAACCCGGCCGTAAGTTGGTTTCATGCCAACGATACCGCACAGCGATGCCGGTTGCCGGATGGAGCCGCCAGTATCGGAGCCAAGGGAGGCAAAACATTCCTCTGCGGCAACCGCTGCTGCGGATCCGCCGCTGGAACCACCGGTAACATAACCTGGTTTCCATGGGTTTTCCGGAACCTGAAAGGCGCAGTTTTCACTGGTGGAACCCATGGCAAATTCGTCCATGGCCACCTTGCCCAGCATAATCGCACCGGCATCGCTGAGTCGTTCAATGACCGTTGCGTCATAAGGAGGAATAAAACCGGCAAGCATTTTTGATCCGCAGGTGGTGGGCAGGTTTTTGGTGCAGAAAACATCCTTGACCGAAAGGGGAATACCATGAAGGGGGCTGTCGCCACCCTTTCGGTCGGCTTCCTCTGCCGCGGCAAGGGCACCTTCCCGGTCAAGAGCCAGGTAGGCCTTGGTGCGGTCTTCAACGGCATCAATACGGGCGAGTACGGATTGAACCAGCTCCACAGAGCTGATCTCTCCCCGGGCAAGTTTTTCCCGGGCCTGGGCAATGGTCATTGTGTACATTCTTCTTCCCTCTAAATAACTCGTGGGACGACAAAGGCTTCCCCGTTTTGCAGGGGAGAGGCCGCAAGCGCCTTGTCTCTTGGGAGAGATGGCTGCGTTTCATCAGGACGAAAGGTGTTGACAGCGTCTTGCGGATGGGTGGTAACGGCAACATCACTGGTGTCGAGTTCGTCCAGTTTGGCGACATACTGGAGAATGGTGTCCAGCTGTCTGGTCATGGTGGCTGTCTCTTCATCGGAAAGTTCCAGTCGGGCAAGCCGGGCAACACGCTTGACGTTTTCCTTATCTATCTTCATTGCTCTTCAGGTATCCTGGTATTGGTGGCGTCGTAAAAAATTCGATCTGCTGTGTTATCAGTATTGAAGCCTTGTATCAGCCTTGAAATGTTGTTGTTTGGTAACAGGGGTTAGGCAGACAGTACCGGGTTAGGGCAAGAGTGTAAAATGAGCGGTACGGGAATACAACAGAAAAAAGGAAAAAATCGGCAAAAGAGTCTACGGCTTGTACAGAGAATCGGCGGAGAGCATAATATCGGCAAAATATTCAACCAGCTCCGGATCAAACTGACTGCCCGCGCATTGCCGAAGTTCGGCGACAGCCTCAACCGTCGTCAGGTTACGGCGATAATTTCGCCGCGATGTCATGGCGTCAAAACTGTCCGCCACGGTCAGAATGCGGGTGAGTTGGTCCAGGTCATCGCCGCCTATGCCGTCGGGGTATCCGCTGCCGTCAAGTTTTTCATGGTGATGCCGGATAATATCACGTTCCCGTTCCATGAACTTCAGGGGTTCGATGATATTGGCCCCGACTTCAGGGTGCTTTTTTATCAGCGTCCACTCTTCAGCGGTCAGTTTGCCGGGTTTCTGGATACAGGAGAGGTCGATGACAAGTTTGCCGATGTCATGGAACTGGGAAGCCCTTCTCAGCACGGTCAGTTCCTGCTCGTCAAGGTGAATGGCCCGACCGAGCAGCATGGCGTACTCTGTCACCCGGCGGGTATGGCCGGCGGTGTACTCATCCTTTTCCTCCATCGCCGCCTGCAGAGATGACATGATCTGGACGGTTGCCTTTTCCAGGTGCCGGCTGTACTGCTCAAGGAGGATATTTTTTTCAGCCAGTTCTCTGGTTTTTGCCCGGACCTCTTTTTCAAGATTAGTTTTGTAGAGCTTTTCATGGCGGAGAAATGTCCGTTTTTCAATGGCCCTTTGAACCTTGACGTGAAAAAGCTCTATGTCTTCAATGGGTTTGGTGATAAAATCATAGGCACCGAGATTGATGGCCTTGACGGCATAGGACATCGATCCGGCACCGGTAAGAAACAACACCGGGATATCGAATTTTCTTTTGTTCAGTTCTTCCAGGGTCTCGAATCCATCCATATCCGGCATGTTGATATCAAGCACAATGACATCAAAATCATCGGATACGTGCTTCAGGATTTCCCGGCCGCAACAGACGGCAGTAACGTCATAATCATACATGCCAAGAATTCGTCGGACCGCGGTCCGGACAAGATCATCATCATCGGCTATGAGAATCTTTGCACCCATGTATCGCCTGTTATCCGAAAATAGCCCACAAAGTAATACCGTTTCGAACAATTTTTATCATTCGAAGTCCACTCTTAGCTGTGTTGTGGCTGGGACTGTGAAACCTGTCCCAGCCATGCTGGTTGACGGGAATAACGACTCCGTCCCGGCCCCCTGGGAGATCATTGTCTTCATGGAGACAGACATGCTACGCTGCCCTTTTCCTGATTCTCTCATAACTTAAACAGATTACAAAGAAATTTTTACAGATGCCAGAAATTTTTCTGCATGGATATGGCCTGTGCAAGCGGCGAGCATTTCACTTCGGTTGTCTGAAGAGATTGACTCGCTGCAAGGTCCAGGCCGTATCCGGTAAAAGGCTCGCTGCAAAGCTCGCCCAGAACCGCCATGGCGCCATCCCGCATGCCGGTGAGATTATACCCGCCTTCAAGGGTGATCAGCAG
>JALVAI010000066.1 GCA_027011235.1 Desulfobulbaceae bacterium | reverse complement strand
GCGTCCTCCACAAATATCATCCGGGCCAGCTGCGCGTCTTCTGTCACCAGGGCATCCAGGCTGTGTTTGAGCATATCCATGACCTTGGCGGCCATGGGCTGATAATCAACCGTGATCCTGGCGGTCGAATCCTTGTTGATAATCTGCACCCGCTTGGCAATATTGACGGCAATATCGCCTATCCGTTCAAGCTCGTTATTGATCTTGATAACCGCCACCAGAAGGCGAAGATCACGGGCCACCGGCTGATGCAGGGCCAGGATTTTCAAACACTCCTCCTCCACCTCGATCTCCATCTCATCGATCTCCCAATCGGAGCCGATAATCTCTGCAAGCAGTTCCGGGTCCCTGGTCCGAATGGCCATGCATGACTTCTGCACCCGGTCTTCCACCAGGGATCCGAGCACCATGAATTTTTTCTTCAGCCTGTCAATTTCCCGATGAAAGGTCAGTTGATACACCATGGCGGTTTCTCCTCCGGGTCTTGTTCTATCCTCAGCGATCGGGTTTGACCGTACAGCGGTATCTTTAGCGTTTGGTTACGGTTTTATTAGGATTGGATTAAAACGCTGCTTTTCCCTTGCGCGCAATTTTCTTCCTTGTAGGATTATTCAGGGTAAAAAACGTGACAAAGGGCGTTGGAGACGGTCCGGCAACAGGAGGAGAACAGCGAAGGTGGGAAAGGCGAACATCCTTGTTGTGGAAGATGATATCGATATCCAGCAGCTGGTCAGCTACAATCTGATCAAGGCAGGCTTTCATGTGACCTGCGCCGACTCGGGTGAGGAGGGATTACAAATCCTTGAGCGGGAAAGGGTTGACCTGATCCTGCTGGATCTGATGCTGCCCGGTCGGGATGGTATGGAAATATGCACCATGATCAGGGCCAAAAACAGTGATGCCCCGCCGCCCATCATCATGCTGACAGCCAAAAGCGAAGAGGACGACATTATCACAGGTCTTGCCTGCGGCGCAGACGATTATGTCACCAAACCTTTCAGCCCCCGGGTCCTTGTCGCCAGGATCCGGACCCAGCTCCGGAAACAACAGGAGAAAGCCCTGGCAAGGGAACAATCCGATCTCAAAGAGGTTGTCACCATCCATTCCATGACCATCCACAGAGGCCGGCACGAGGTGATGGTAGAGGGGAAGCCCATTCACCTGACCACCACGGAGTTCACCATCCTGGAACAGCTGGCAGGACGGCCCGGCTGGGTCTTCAGCCGTCAACAGATCATCGATCATTGCCGGGGCTATGAGTATATCATCACCCCACGGGCTGTGGATGTGCAGATCTTTGGCCTGCGGAAAAAACTGGGCCAAGCCGGTTCCTGCATAGAAACCGTTCGCGGAATTGGCTACCGGATGCGGGAAGAAAAATAGATGTTCGGCCCGGTTCCCCGCCACCACCAAATCGCCTGCTTATGAAAAACACCCGGCTCTTCTGGCAGATATTCCTTGCCGTCCTCCTGATCGTCACCGGTTCCATTGTCGCTGTTTCCTGGTACGGCAGCAGCATGATCAGAACCTTTTACTACCAGCAGATGCGTGAAGACATCGGTGATCGCGCCTTGCTCCTCAGGCCCCATATCCTGCAGCTGCTTGACCATGACGCCGGAGAATTGCAAAATTTCTGCCAACAGGCGGGCCGCGAGGCATCAACCCGGATCACGGTCATCAACGGGTCAGGCAAGGTACTGGCCGATTCCAACAAGAATCCGGCACGCATGGACAATCACGCAGGCAGACCGGAAATCAAAGTCGCCTTCAGGGGCAACATGGGTTCCTCGCTGCGTTTCAGTAAAACACTGGGCCGCCGCATGCTCTATGTGGCCATCCCCCTGTGGACGAAACAGCCCGGCCGGGGAGTGCTCCGATTGTCGGTTCCGGCCACGGCCCTGGATATGGTCCTGGCCGATATCCGCAAAAAAATTGTTCTTGGCACCATAACCATTGCCCTGCTGGCCGCCTGGTTTTCCTACCTGCTGGCCCGCCGCATTTCCAGACCGCTTGAACGGATGCAACGGGGGGCCGAATTGCTCAGCGCCGGTAAAACCGACCACCCGATCAGTCTTGATGACGACTACATGGCACGGGAAATCGCCGACCTTGGCCAGGCGTTGAACGCCATGGGGCGGCAAATACACAGCCGCATCATGATGATAAGCCAGCAGCGCAATGAACTCGAGGCCGTATTCTCCAGCATGACCGACGGGGTGCTGGCCATCGGCGCCGACCATACGATTATCCGGGTCAACAAGGCCGCTGCCCGCCTCTTTCTCATTGACGGCAAAGGTGTCCAGGGCAGGCCCTTTGAGGGTGTCATCCGCAACATGGTCCTGCAGAAATTCCTGGAAATCACCCTTGAGCGCGACTACCCGGCCCAAAAAGACCTGGATCTGATGGAAGGCGGCCGGAACCTGAGCCTGCGCCTGCATGCGGTCCCCCTCTATGATGGCGAGGAAAAACGCCTGGGAAGCCTGATCGTTATCAACAACCTTACCCGGATAAACCAGCTGGAAAATATCCGCCAGGATTTTGTCGCCAATGTCTCCCATGAGCTGAAAACGCCGATCACGGCCATTCGCGGCTATGTGGAAACCCTGCTGGATGGCGCCATGGGTGATGAAGAGTCAGCCGAAAATTTCCTCCGGATCATTGCCCGGCAAAGCAGCCGCCTTGAGGCCATTGTCGATGATCTTCTGACCCTGGCCCGCATCGAAGACCGGTTCAAAAACAATGATATTGTCCTGGAACAGGAAAAAATCCTGCCTGTTCTCGAGGCGGTGGTCCAGGCCTGCACCCCGCAGGCCAGCCGGAAAAAGGTGGCCATTTTCGTGGACTGTGATCCTGCCCTGACCGCTCAGGTGAACCGGCCCATGCTCGAACAGGGCGTTATCAACCTGTTGACCAATGCCATCAAATACAGCTCTGCGGGCAAGACCGTTTCAATCACTGCCGTTCGGCGACAGGATGCGATGAAAAAGGATGTGGTTGATATCCAGGTACAGGACCAGGGGCCGGGCATTGGCAGGGAACATCTTGAGAGAATTTTTGAACGCTTCTACCGATGCGACAAGGCCAGAAGCAGGGAGAGCGGCGGCACAGGCCTGGGGCTGGCAATCGTCAAGCATATCGCCCGCTGCCATGGCGGCACGGTCAAGGTTCGCAGCCAGATAGGCGCTGGCGCAACCTTTATCATAACCATTCCGGCAGGAAGCGGGATCAGATAGCGGGGGCGACCATTTAACAGATAAAGAAACATTGTGAAATTATTGGATATAAACATCTTTAACGATTCACAGGACAACCCGTACTGCCGCAGCTGGCTCTTCCCGGGCAATATATGCTTCAACCTGTTCAAGGCCTCCTGCGACACCCGAACTGTCATGGTTACATCTTTTCGGCGGCGTCATGAAAACCGTTGGTGAAATCAAAAACAACCACCACCACAATGGTAATGACCAGAAGAAGAAGGGCACTATCCATAACCCGGCCTAATACATTCGTTTCCTGAAAAGAACGGCGGCCACAGCCAAATTGACCAAACCGATCAGGAGCATGGGCCAGTACTGGCTCCAGAGCAGGTCAAAGGAGGCGCCCTGAAGAAAGACCGAACGGACAATGATGAGGAAATAGCGCATCGGGTTGAGGTAGGTAAGGGTCTGGACAAATTGCGGCATATTCTCGATGGGGGTGGCAAAACCGGAGAGGATGACCGCCGGCACCATGAAGAGAAAGGCCCCCATCAGCCCCTGCTGCTGGGTAACGGAAAGCGAGGAAATCATCAGGCCGATACCGATGG
>JALVAI010000065.1 GCA_027011235.1 Desulfobulbaceae bacterium | reverse complement strand
GCTCAAGAACGGCCATATCGTCAATGTAGATGTGATGAATACGGCCGATAATCATGGCATAGGGCCCATTGCCTATTTCCTGGACTTCATGCAGGGTGCAGGCCATGGCAACCCTGCTGTCAGCCAACCTGGGCAGACGTGACCCTTCAAAATTCTCAAGCGCAAGCCCCAGTTCCTCCACCTCCGACACACCGGCCGCCAGGGTCGCGGCGCTGGCATTCATGGCTTCCAGCTGCCCCCAGGTGGGCAGATGAAGAACAAAATCCTTTCGCTCAATGATATTGGCCCTGGTGTCTTTTAAGGAACCATCGGGCTTTTTACTAATCGAGATCATAAACAGCGGCGGATCACTGCAGATTGGGGCAAAGTAGGAAAATGGGGCCAGGTTGTAGCTGCCGTTTTCATGTTCCGACAACACCCAGGCAATGGGCCGGGGCATGATGGTCTGGGCCATAATCGAATAGATCCGGGCAGGATCCTGTTCTGCAAAATCAATATTCATGGTGTACTCTCAGTTCGGGTTACCGGGACGAATTTTTCATCTTTGACAAATATTTAATGTAACAGCAGCAAATAGCCGACCGCAAGAGCTATCTGCATCAGGGCAAAGGGCATGGCCTTTTTCACAAACCCGGCAAAGGAAAGGCCCAGGCCATGTTTATGCATGATGGTGACCGCGACCAGGGTTGAGGCGGAACCGATGGGCGTAATGTTGCCGCCCAGGTTGGCGCCAAAGATGACCGACCACCAGAGCGGGGAATCACCGGCAATACCCTGGCCGGCAAGAATTTTCGCTAGCATGGCTGACAGGGGAATATTATCGGTCACGGAACTGAAGATGGAGGAGGCGAGCAGCAGCAGGATACCACCGCCCTTGCCCTGGCCGTCGCCGATGAGCAGGGCCAGGCCCCGACCGATAAGCGCCAGCACCCCGGCATGTTCCATGACATTGATGATGACAAACAAAAAGATAAAAAAAAGGATCAGATCCCAGTCAATGGCCCGGTAAAAGGGATCAACCTCATGTTTAAAGCGGATAAGGGCAATAATGGCAAAACTCATGGCCACAAAGCCAAGGCCCAGCTCCCTGATGACCGGTGTTATGGAGGTGGTGGCGATCATACCGATGAACACGACCAGCATCACGGCGGCAAACAGGAAAAAACCGCGGCTCTGGATGGAGTCGTTTTCATCAAAACTCTTGACCAGTTCAGCGGCCTCGTTTTTCTCGCGGGCAAGCCGGAGCGGGTGGATGGCAAAGATGCGGGCGCCAAGCAGCAGGGTTGCCGCTGTGGCCACGGCCACATAAGGGCTTGCCTTAAGGAAAAAACTGGTAAAACTGATACCGGCGGTGTTGCCGACAATAATATTGGGGACAGAGCTGATCAGGGTAAGCAGACCGCCGACATTGGTCAGCAGTCCTTCAATGAGGAGAAAGCCGAGCAGTTTTCTGGTATGGCCAAGTTTATCCAGGGAAACGGCGGTCAGGGAACCGACAATGATCATGGCGGTCACGTTGTTGAGTACTGCGGAAAACAGAACTGTCATCAGGCCGTAATACCAGAGCAGCTTCAGGGGATCACCGGCCGACATCCTGGTCAGCTTGATGGCGATCCAGGAAAACAGGCCGGAGCGGGAGGTAACATCGACAAACAGGCTGGAACCAATGATAATGGCGATCACCTCCCAGTCCACGGCCTCGATATAGACCGGCATGTGCAGTTTATGACCGCCGGGAAGAATAATATCACCAAAGGGGATAATGCCCAGGCTGGATGCCAACAGCAGGCAGAAAACAGCAAAGGTGCCGACAATGATGGATTTTCTGGCATGCAGCTTTTCTTCCATTGCCAGCGCCAGGATCATTGCCGCCAGCAGGCCGCCAAACATCAGGGTCACCCCAGGACTGACCAGTAACGCATGTTCCATTCTGTAACTCCTCGATAATCAGATCATCAGCAGGGGAATCTGCCTGAATTCCACGGCCAGGGGATAGGCAAAGGTATGCATGGCCTGCTGACGGTCATCCCGGGCATGCATGACCAACAGATCAAGATTGCGGGCCTCGATCTGGCGGCGATACTCGTCAAGGGCATATCCGAACCTCACCATTGACCGGACATCCAGAAAGACCTCGTGTTCGCGCAGCACCTCGGCGCAACTTGAGAAATAGTCTTCCGGTTCCTTGAGCAGCTGTTCGGCAAGCCGGGTGCGGGCAAGTTCGGTGTCGATGACATCGATCTTGCCGATGGCGTCCATGTAGCGTTCAAAGATGAACCGGCTCTCCACATGGCTGAGAAACAGGGTGCCGTCGGCTGCGGTCAGGCGGACCGCGTAGTTGATCAGGTCGTGATTGATGGCGACCAGATCGGAAACCACCATCACCTCCTTTGTGTCCTGCAGGGCATGGTCAGCCATGTATCCGGCGCGGGGATGGGGCAGAACCAGTACCGGAGCTGCGGCTTTCTGGATCAGGACATCAAGATGTTCGCCAAGGGAGCAGGGAAAGCGCCAACCATTGGACTGCAGGTTGCGATAGCTGCAGATCAGGTCCACCTCATACCCGGACACCTGCTTCAGCAGTTCCTCGGCGCTCCGGTAATCGGCGCCTGTGAGGAGAAAAAAGGTAATGGACTCCGGCGGCCCGAGGACCGAAAGAAAACCCTGGACCCGGCTTTGAAACTGCTTGGCCTCATCCGGACCCAGGTCGGTAATCAGCAGAATCGAGGTGATGTCGATGGGCCGGTACTGCAAACGCTCCTTAACCGAGGAGCGGAAGATGCTTTCAAACTGATCAATATTGGCCATGGATCACTGTCCTGTATTATTGTTTTTTCACCACAGCGATGAAACGTGCGGCCCCGGACCAGGGAAGGCTGAAACTCCTGCCGGTCTCGACAGAAAAGCAGCCGGGCAATTCCGATGGCAGCCGGCGCTCCTGCTCCGGTCCCAGCATGAGCAATGCCCGGGCGCCCCTGGCCATAAAGGGAGTGACCATGTCAAGAAAGGCACCTGGCCTGGTCAATGCCCGGCAGGTCACCCAGTCCACCCTCTGGTCGGCTGCCATGCCGCTCTCCTCTATGCGGGCCTGAACAATCTCCACATTCCCCAACTTTAATAATCGGACAATATGGCGGAGAAAAGAGACCCGTTTCAGTCGCGGCTCAACCAGAACAGTATGCAGATCGGGCCGGGCAACGGCCAGCACCAGGCCGGGAAAACCGGCCCCGGTGCCGACATCGAGCAGAACTTCACCCTGCCTGCCAGGGGCAGAGAGAAAGGAGAGCAGGGTCAGGGAATCGATGAAATGGAGCTCAACAATGTCAACAACAGTGGTATTGCGGGCGATCAGGTTTATCCGCCGGTTCCACTTGCGCAACTCGCAGGCATAGCTGGCGAGTTGTTCAATCTTTTCCGGCGCCAGGGAAAGGCCCATCTGTTCAAGTCCGTCACGGAGCAGGTCATTGAACTGTCTGTGGCCGCCGGCAGGAACCATGCTGGTGTCGGCTGGCAAAAAACTATTTCTCCGTGCCCAAACCATGGGCAACCCGGACGGCCACCGAGTTCCCGTGCGCTGTCAGTCCTTCCAGGGCCGCCAACCGCTGGATATGGTCGGCATCGGCCAGCAGGGCCTGGCGGGAACAGGAGATAATCGAGCTCTTCTTCAAAAAGGTCTCCACCCCAAGGGCCGAGGCAATGCGGGCCGTACCCATGGTCGGCAGAACATGATTGGGCCCGGCCACATAATCGCCGCAGGCCTCCGGGGTATAGGATCCCAGAAAGATCGCTCCGGCATGGCGGACCCTG
>JALVAI010000064.1 GCA_027011235.1 Desulfobulbaceae bacterium | reverse complement strand
CCACGAGCCTCCGGTCCGGCTCTACTTTTCGCCCGGCAAGTTTGCGGCGCCGTCGTTGCCCGGACCGTTCGGCCACAATCCTTGCCCTGACATCGACCTGAAAAAGGCTCCCCCGGAAATCCCGCCCAACTCCTCTTATCCGGTCGGGCAGCCCTATTTCCACGGCGCTGCCGCTGTCAGCACTTTTCCGCCTGCGGCCTTCCACTGTCATAAACCGCAGGGTAAAACTGGCCCGCTCGCCTGTTTTTTCATGGTGCAGACGCAACCGGTCTCCCTCGGAAACCGGGGCTGCCAGCACCAACCGCAGATAGTTGCCCTGTTTTCCCTGCCCGGACCTCTGCCTGCGAACCCCGGTGATCCTGCCCAGAAAGCGGCCGCTGTTTCCTGAAATCCCGGGAGAAATTGCCCCTGCTGGCTGCGGGGAGAGCATATAGCCGCTGGAACGTTTTCTGGCCATGGCCGCATCAAGGAGCCGGTGCGCCTCTCGCAGGACCTTTTCCTGCTCCTCATCGGACCGATTGAGGTTATCCAGGGCCAGACGATAAGCGGCCACGGTGTTGGCAACATATTGGGCGCTTTTCATCCGGCCTTCGATCTTCAAACAGCCCACACCGGCCTTCTCCAGCTCGGGCAACAGATCAACACCGCAAAGATCATTCATGGAAAAGGGATACGAGGCAGGCCCCTGTTTTTTGCCGGTACGTCCCGGTTTCATCCAGGAATAATGCCGCCTGCATGGTTGCACACATTGGCCCCGCAGGCTGGACCTGCCGCCGTGCAGGCTGGAAAACATGCAAAGGCCTGAATAGGAAAAACACATGGCGCCATGGACAAACACTTCGATTTCAGCCCTGGTCCTGCCGGCAATTTCGGCCATCTCGTCAATGGTCAACTCCCGGGCCAATACCACCCGCTCACAGCCGAGCCGCACCAGCTCTTCCGCGGCCAGGGAATTATGCACCGACATCAGGGTCGAGGCGTGCAGAGCAAGATCGGGAAACCAGGTGCGGGCAACATGCAGCAGGCCAAGGTCCTGCAGAATAAGGGCATCAACTTCGATCTGCCGGAAACAGGACAGGGCCTCGACAGCGGCCGGAAGTTCCTCTTCCTTGACCAGGCTGTTCATGGCGATGTAGAGTTTCACTCCCTGGTCATGGGCCTGTCTAACCATGGAGTCGATCTCGCCAAAGGAGAAATCACGACTGAGCGCCCGGGCATTGAACCCCGGCGCCCCGACATAAATTGCATCCGCCCCCTGCTCAAGCGCCGCTTCAAAGGCCGCAAAGCTGCCGGCCGGGGCAAGAAGTTCCATCCCATGATGTCCGGCCTCCTGTCCCTTCGGCCCTGGTTTCCGTCGCTTAGAGGGCAATACCGTGCTCCTCATAGACCGAGAGAATGGTTCTGATCATGGTCTGCAAGCCATACTTTTCGGCAATGGCCTGCCGCTGCCGCTCGACACCAGTGGCATCATATTGCAGCTCTTCCGCCAGTTCCAGCAGCTTGCGGGCGGCATCTTCGGTATCGCCATAATCAACAATGCGGTACTTTTCCACCAGGGCAAGGGGTTCCATCAGCGAAGGGGTTTTGCAGGTCAGCAGGGGCAGTCCGTAGAGCAGCCCCTGGATAAAGGACTGGGAGATTCCCTCCCCCTCGTACGAGGAAAAAAAGATCATATCCATGGCGGAAAAAAATCGTTCGGGGTCTTCCCGGTGCCCGGGCAGAATAAAACGGTCCCCAACTCCGGCCCGCTCAATGCTCTGTTGCAGAAGCGGCAGGTCATCACCGCCGCCGACAATCATGAATTTAAAATTTTCCGGCATCTTCGCGGCTGTACGAACAATAAAATCATGACCCTTGTAGTGGCGGATAAAGGCCACATTGCCCACCAGGATATCATCCGGGCCGATCTGATATTGCTCTCTGATTTGTCGCCGATTCTGCTCGGAAAAACGAAAACGCTGCTCATCGATACCGGTTGACTGAACAACTATTTTCCCAGGCGCAACCCCCTGGTCGGTGAGCTGCCGGCCAATGGATTCACTGCAGGCAAAAATGACATCGGCAAAAAGATTATAACTGAGCGAGCTGGATATGGGGGCCAGCACATGCCTGGTCCTGACGACCAGGGGCACATGGCAGAGCCGGGCCACACAACCGGCCATCCAGGAATCCTCCGAAGAATGGGTATTGAGGACCGCCGGCCGAAGACGCCTGAACAGTCGATAGAGCTCCCGCCAGGCTGCCACATTAAATTTTGACGAAAAATCAATAAAATAAACCGGCATTCCCTCTGCCCGTGCCCGCGCGGCCAGTTCTGCGCCCTCGCGCACGATCAACCCGACCCGAAATCCATGCACCTTCATGGCACGCAGTTCCGTCAATGTCCGTATTTCCTGGCCGCCCCAGCTTCGGGACCAGTCAGTGTGGACAATAAGAGGTGCCTGATTCATGGAATAATGAACAAAACGTTGCTTCCGACAATCGGAATTTTACAGGGGTTCAGGAAGGATCCTGACGATCCGGCGAAGGCACAGGCAGGATAAAATAAAAATTGTTGCCCTCCGGAGTGCTCTCATAGCCGACAGTGCCGCCGTGCAGCTCGATCACATGCCGAATAAAGGAGAGCCCATGACCGGTGCCGGGGATGTTTTCACACCCCGGGCCGCGCCTGCCCTCAAGGAAGAGGGCCTTGCCCTCTTCTTCGGAAAAGGTGGGACCGGTGGTAAAGACATTAAACTTTATTCCCTGTCGGCCCGGCTCTGGGAAATCATTTACTATTTCACGACCATAGGCAATAGCCTTACGGGAGACCCCGTCACTGGTCCTGATCTCGCGGGTATATTTGGCGGCGTTGGAAAACAGGTTGGCATACACCTGGGCCAGCAGGCCGATATCCACCATGATCTGGAACTCCTCGTCCAGCATGTTGTCCGGACGTTCCACCGTTATACCGGCTGCCCTGAGACGGGTGGCATAATGTTCCAGCTGGGGAAGAATAATCTCCTTTTCCACAAAACAGCGTTTCGGATGGAGAACAAGATGCCCTTTCTGGAAATGTTCACGTCTGAACAGACTTTCCAGAAAGAGACTGATATTGGCATGATGCTTGACCAGTTCCTGGTGATAGCCAAGCAGTTCTTCCCGGATCCTGCTGCACTCTTCGATACATCCCTTGTGATCGGCCTCGTCCCCGCCAGTGGATAATGCCCTTGTTAACGTTTCTTCAAGGTGGTGCAGCTCAACAATCTTCTTCTTCAACTGGTTGAACAGATGGAGGAAATACATGTTTGGCACAATAACATTGTGCTCTATGTCCATGACAAGGGAATTGATGAACTTGAGATGATCAATATTCTGGCGGGCGATGAGGCGATTATCCAGATTAAATCCTATCCTGTTGACATACTTGACAAAGAAAAACTTGTCCGAGTCGGAAAGCGCGGTCAATGGTCCAACGGCAAACATACCGAGAAGCCGGCCCATGCCGCAAAAACCTTGCTCTTCCGGCAGGGACTCCACGCCCTGTTCTCCATCATCCGCTGCTACCTTCAGGACAACGGATTGTGGCTGTTTGCTGCAGATGGGGACAACATACCTGTCCCCGGTTTCGTATGGAAAATCCTGCAGACGGATCGCCTGGTCGACAACCACCGGCTCGGCCGGGATCCCATGTTCACTGTCGCAGGCAAGCAACAGCGATTGTTCGCCCTTTTGCCTGAGATACAGGGCGCTTGCAAGCTCGGTCATCTCCAGCGGCACGGCCACACAGATCCGGTAAAAATCCTCGAGGGAATCAAACTCTTGGGCCAAATCAAAAAATGCCTTTAAAAACTCATTGAATTTACTACTGAAATTATATTTTTCGTAACTCTCCGACTTTTCCCGCACCCGGCGGCAGACAGCGGCCAGGTCCCTGGGCCGGGAAGAGGCAGTTGTCGCAGCCATGTCAGGCTTCGGGCCCATGGAGGACAACTTCGTCACGGCCGCCCTTTTCATCAAGCAGGACATCCACCTGCTCACCATCCTCGGCGCTGACATATAAGCCGACGTAATCGGGTCCAATGGGCAGTTCCCTGCCGCCGCGATCAATCAGTACCGCCAGCTGAATGGAAAGCGGACGACCGTAATCCATGATCGCATCCATGGCCGCCCGAATTGTCCTGCCGGTAAAAATGACATCATCCACCAGCACCACCCGGCGATTATCCACATTAAATCCGATATCCGTTGTCCGGACAATGGGATTCTGGGAAACCAGACTCCAGTCGTCCCGGTACAGGGTAATATCAAGGGCGCCAAGGGGCATGTCACCCTGTTCACGGGCAAGAATCTTCCGATGAATCCGGTCAGCGAGAAAGACACCGCCGGTATGAATGCCAACGATGGCCAACTCATCGATGCCATGATTTTTTTCCAAAATTTCAAGACTGATCCGGTCAAGGCTGCGGTCTATGTCGCGGGCGGTCATTATGGTCTGGGTTGTCATTGCGGTCACCTTGTGCGCCGGTAAGAAGGAGAACTGGTTATGTCCCGGGAGCTGTTACTTGTTGACGAAACAGGATAAAATTCAGGCCCGGTCCCAAAAATAATCGATCCCCTTGTGATCAACCATGTTGATGGCTTCGGGAAATGCCTCGCATTCCCTGGCAAAAACCTTGTCGGCAATATCATCGGGGGTATCGGTATCCTCCAGGGCCACACATTTCTGAACAACAATCGGCCCCTCGTCATAGACCTCATTGGCAAAATGGACCGTGCAGCCGCTGACCTTGCACCCCCTCGCCTTGACCGCTTCATGGACGTGATGCCCGTAAAACCCATGTCCGCAGAAGGCAGGAATCAACGAGGGATGAATATTGAGTACCGCCCTGGACAGGTGCGGCGGCGGTTGATACAACTTGAGATAGCCTGCAAGCGCAATCAACTCTATGTCATAACGGCCAAGGATTTCGTTTACGGCGGGATTGCCGACAGCATGGAAGGCCGGATACCCATAGCCACGGGCCTTCTCCAGCCCAAGGGCATCAGCCGCGCTGGAGACAACCACCTGTATTTCCGCCTGCAGAGTCCCTGCCTGAATACGCTCATGAAAATTGTCCAGAGTCCTACCGCTGCCGGACAACAACACCGCCATTTTCAACATTTTCTATTCTTCTCCTGCAAAATAGGGGTTGGTGTCCACATCTATCCGGGCAAGCCAGTCGGCAATGGTGGTGTCATAGGAGGATGTCAGTTGAAAAACCTTGACCGCCAGCCGAAACCTGGTCTTTAACGTCGTGTTGCCGGTCTTTCTGATCTCGGCAAGGACCTGATCATAATCGGCGGGATCAACGATCACCGTCACATCCCGAAAATTTTTCGCCGATGCCCGCAGCAGGGTCGGCCCGCCAATATCTATATTTTCAATGGCATCGGCCAGGCTGCAGTTGGGATCCGCCACGGTTTTTTCAAAGGCATACAGATTGACCGCAACAATATCGATATCGCGAATGTTATGCTCCTGGCATTGTTTCTGATGATCCGGATTGTCCCGTTGGTTGAGGATGCCGCCATGGACCAGGGGATGCAGGGTTTTGACCCGGCCATCGAGCATCTCGGGAAATCCGGTGAAATCCGCGACATCCGTTACTTCAACCCCGGCATCACGCATCTTCTTCGCCGTGCCGCCGGTGGAAAGAATCTCCACGCCAAGCTCGGTCAATGCCTTGGCAAACCCCTCAATTCCGGATTTATCCGTCAAGCTGATCAATGCCCGTTCCACCTTTTTCATAACTTCCCTCAACTGTTAATCTTTACGTAAAAATTTCCTGATCTGACGGCGCTGTCTCTTGTCCGGCCGCCGATCGGGATGCGCCGCCCGGGCCCGGATCAAACGTCTCTCTTCCCGGGCGATCTCCCGGGCGGCAATGGATTCTTCCGTCTCCTCATACAGGGTCACAGCCACCTTTGCCGGCCCCCTTTTCCCGCTCAGGGCCTGCACCGTTACAGTAAATTCCTCTTCTCCACGCCTGATGTGCACCCTGTCACCCGGCTGCACCGGACGCGCCGCCTTGACCCGGGCGCCGTTAATATGGACATGTCCCCCGGTCACGGCCCTTGCCGCCAGAGAGCGGGTCTTGAAAAATCGGGCCGCCCATAGCCATTTATCTATGCGAACCTTGTCCCCGGCCACCTCAACTCCTGTTGCTCTTTCCCCTGCCACATTCTGCATGAGAATGCAACCTACCATATTTTATCACTGCCTTCAAATAAAGCTGTATCGGGCCATCACCGACCATTTTTTTCTTTTACCGGTCGACTTCTTTTCTTGAGCATGGCATAAAAATACGGTAATTGAAGGCCATGAAACTTGACGCTGTAGGTATCAACAACTTCACCTGTCCGGTCAGCATCCGGGAAAAAACAGGGGCCCGCCAGCAGACCATTGCCACTATTTCGCTTAAGGCCAGGATGCCCCGCCGCCTGAGAGGGTCATGTGTGTCGGTCTTTACCGATATCCTGACCAGGTACAGCCGGGACATACATGCCAGGGTGTTTCCGGAACTGTTGGCCAACCTCCGGAGGCAGCTCCAGGCTGAACAAGCGGGAATGGAAATGCGGTTTCCCTATTTCCTGACCCGGAAGGCGCCGGTCACCGGCACCGCCAGCCTGATGGAATATCAGTGTTCCTTTCGCGGATCAACCGCGCCAGGCCGGCAACTCCTGCTCAAGGTCGAGGTACCGGTGACCACCCTTTGCCCCTGTTCCAAGGAAATAAGTGCGGCCGGCGCCCATAATCAACGGGCCGAGGTATGTCTGCTGGCGGAACCGAAGAACAACAGGTTTATCTGGCTGGAAGAACTCATCGAGCTGGTCGAGAGCTGTGGTTCCTGCCGCCTGTTTGCCCTACTCAAGCGGCCCGATGAAAAATTTGTCACCGAAACCGCCTACAACAACCCCATGTTTGTCGAAGACGTGGTCAGAATGGCGGCCCAGAAGGCCATGGCCCACCCCGATATCGGTTGGTTCTCCATCGGGGTGGAAAGCTTTGAATCCATCCACAAACACTCCGCCTATGCCTATGTGGACAGCCGGGATCTTGAACCATTATCCCCCTGAATCAGGCATGTCCAGGCCACCGAGGCAGAGATATTTCATCTCCAGGTACTCGTCCATGCCATATCTTGATCCTTCCCGGCCGATACCAGATTCCTTTATGCCGCCAAAGGGTGCGGATTCGGTCGACATGATGCCGGTATTGATCCCGACCATCCCGTATTCAAGCTGTTCGGCCACCCGCCAGACCCGGCCGATGTCACGACTGTAAAAATAGGAGGCCAGCCCATAGGGGGTATCATTGGCCAACCGGATGGCCTCTTCCTCGGTTGCAAAGGAAAAAAGCGGGGCCACAGGGCCAAAGGTCTCCTCATGGGCAATGCGCATCTCCGGAGTTACATCCAGCAAAATGGTGGGCTCAAAAAAGAAACCGGAATCTCCAATGCGGTGGCCGCCGCAACCAAGACGAGCACCCTTGTCAAGGGCGTCCCTTATCTGTTCTTCAACCTTGATAACGGCATTTAAATCAATGAGCGGCCCCTGATTGACGGTATCATCAAAGCCGTTACCCACGTTGAGCTGACTCTGCACCTTTGCTATCAGTTTGTCAGCAAATGCGTCATAAACCTGGTGGTGGACAAGGAACCTGTTGGCGCAGACACAGGTCTGGCCGGCATTCCTGTACTTGGAGGCAAGCGCCCCGTCAACGGCGGCATCAAGGTCTGCATCACCAAAGACAAGAAATGGCGCATGGCCGCCCAGTTCCAGGGAAATCTTTTTCACCGTGTCGGCACATTGCCGCATCAACATCTTGCCGACTGCCGTCGATCCGGTAAAACTGAGCTTTCTGACAACAGGATTTGCCGTTAACTCTCCGCCTATTTCTGATGCCGGACCAGTCAGGACATTAAACACCCCGGCCGGAATTCCTGCCTCCATTGCCAGTTCAGCAAGGGCCAGGGCGGAAAACGGGGTCTGGGCCGCAGGTTTGATGACCACCGGACAGCCGGCGGCCAGGGCCGGCGCCGCCTTGCGGGTTATCATGGCCGAGGGAAAATTCCACGGAGTAATGGCCGCACAGACACCGACAGGTTGCTTGATAACAACAATCCGCTTTCCGGGCTGGGCCATGGGTATGGTGTCGCCATACACCCGTTTGGCCTCTTCGGCAAACCATTCAACAAAGGCGGCTCCGTACAGGACCTCGCCCCGGGCCTCGGCCAGCGGCTTGCCCTGCTCTGTTGTCATAATCACAGCCAGGTCATCCTGGTGGGCAACGATCAGGTCATACCAGCGGCGGATAATCCGCGACCGTTCATGGGCCGTCATCGAGCGCCAACCCTGCCAGGCATGATCGGCGGCGGCTATCGTTGCCGCTGTTTCCCCTGCGCCAAGGGCCGGGACCGTACCTATACGTTCTCCGGTCGCAGGATTATACACTGCCATCACATCTCCGGACGACGAAGAAATCCATTGGCCATTACTGAGGCATTGCTGACGAAACAGCTTCCTGTTGTGCAGTTCCATAATTACTCCCATCACTATCTTGTTCCTGCGGCTCGATTAACAAAACAGAGCTATCATCGGGCAGGACCGTTCTTTTTTATTTATGAAATGGGTAAAATATGCTAAAAGAAAATTAATCATTTCCTGTTTCTTTTACCTGGAAGTCCCATGATCACCGAGCTGAGACGATCAAAACGCATCACCGATTATCTTCCCATTCTGGTCAATGCAAAAAATAAGACAACCGGACAGCGTCTTGCAGGACCGTTTTCCGGGCGGATCATTGATATCTCCGAACATGGCGCCTGCCTGCTCATGACCCAGGTAATGCAGAATGCCTATCATGTCTTTCACTCAACCCGTGAAGACGATTCTCGGGTGTTGCAGCTCACCATTAATGTTCCACCGGAAAACATTCCCTTTTCCATTACCGCCCATCCCATCTGGCTGGACCTGTTTCGCCGCGATAAAATCCGGGCCTTCAAGATGGGAATCGAATTTCTCACCAGCCCCGGGGACGAACAGATAAAACACCTGAGAAAGGCGATGGAACAGCAGCAAAAAAAACGGGGCGACTGGTGGAACTCCCATACCATTTCCGACAGCGCCTGACAAGACACCGCCTGCCTACTTCAAATCTTCCCGGGGCAAATCTCTGCAAGACCGCTTCCGAGACTATTGCGGCATCTTACCACCATAGCGCGCGCAAGGCAATGATGCGGCGGCCGGAGACAAAATCATACCCTTGACGAACACCCTGATTCGTTTGATAATACAGTTGTGAAAAAATTATCAGGGAACAGGCCGGATACTGTCCCGGCTCCAAAGTGTGACAAGAGATTTCCGCCCAAAGACATACCCCTGTTTTCCCGCGAAAAAACCGAAAGGAGAGATCAAACAGACAAAACATTTATCCCTCCTGGTATCCCATAAAGGCCCCATGCAGAAACAACATCAGCACAACACACCCCTTGCCGAACGGATGCGGCCCAGGACAATGGCCCATTTTGTCGGTCAGGAGCATCTCACAGGAGAGGGCCGCCTGCTCAACCGGCTCATCGAGCAGGGCAGGATACCGTCGCTCTTGCTCTGGGGGCCACCGGGATCGGGCAAGACCACCCTGGCGACTATTCTTGCCCACAGCCTGTCGGCTGATTTTATCTTTTTTTCCGCTGTCCTCTCCGGTGTCAAGGATGTCAGACGCATTGTCGCCGAAGCGGAAGCCAAAAGAGGCCAAAGCGACAAACCAACCATTCTCTTTGTTGACGAGATCCACCGCTTCAACAAGGGACAGCAGGATGGTTTTCTCCCCCATGTTGAAAGCGGCCTGTTGACGCTTATCGGCGCAACAACGGAAAACCCTTCCTTTCACGTCATTGCGCCGCTTCTTTCAAGAACCCAACTCCTGGTCCTCAAGCCGCTGGCCAGTACGGACATTCAAACCATCATCAAACGGGCCATTGATGACCCTGAAAACGGCCTGGGCAAACAGAAACTGACAATAGATCGGGAGGCCCTGGAAGCCTTGGCCCGGTCAGCCGACGGTGATTGCCGCCGGGCCTTGAACTGCCTGGAAACCGCGGCCGCCCTTGTCAACAAGGACAACGGGCATGGTGAAATCACCATCGACATTATCCGGCAGGCGGCACAGCAACAGGCCCTGCGCTTTGACAACATGGGCGAGGAACATTACAATCTCATATCAGCGCTTCATAAAAGCATGCGGGACAGCGATCCGGACGGTGCGGCCTACTGGTTGCGCAGGCTGCTGAAAAGCGGTGAGGACCCGCTCTATATTGCCCGACGCCTGATCCGTTTTGCCAGTGAAGATGTGGGCATTGCCGATCCGCAGGGACTGACGGTCGCCATTGCCGCCAGGGACGCCTATCAGATGCTGGGTTCGCCCGAAGGGGACCTGGCGCTCATGCAGGCCGTTACCTACCTTGCCACCGCCCCCAAGAGCAATGCCCTCTATCGCATGGAACATCATATAGACAAGGACATAAGGGCCACTGGTTCCCTGCCGGTGCCCATGCACCTGCGTAATGCCCCCACCAAAATGATGAAAACCATCGGCTATGGCAGGGGATACCGATATGCCCATGACCAGGAAGACGGCCTGGTCGACCAGGAACACCTGCCCGCTGAACTTGTGGGCACAAGATATTACCAGCCGACAAACCGCGGCTTTGAGGCCATCATTCGGGACCGCCTAATCAAGTGGCGGAAAATATTAGCAAAACGAGCACAAACCAATGCAAAATCAGCATAGCAATTTTATTACCCTCTTCCTTTTTTTTCTTGGATTTTTCCTGGTCATTCCTGCCGCTTCGGCCGGCAGTCGAGCCGCTGAACAGAAAATAACCATACTCTACGGCAATGATATCCGGGGCGAGCTTGAGCCCTGCGGCTGAAGCCGTCATCAACTGGGCGGTCTGTCCAGAAAGGCATACCTTATCAAACAGCAGCTGCGCCACACAGGCAAACAACCGGTGATTGCAATCGACGGCGGGGCCATGTTTTTTGCCCGCCCCTATCTTTCCCCCATCCAGTTGAAACCAGCCAGACGTATCGCCAAAGGCATCGGCCAGGCAATGGCGGCGATGCAGATCAGGGCCATCGGTGTCTCTCCTTATGACCTGGCCGCGGGAACGGATTTTCTTGTCCGGCTGGCAAAAAAAAATGACCTCTCTCTTCTCTCTGCCAATCTTTACGAAGACAAGGAAAATACGCCAATTTTTCCACCATATCGCATGATAAAAGCCGGCAACATGACGATTGGCTGCATTGGCCTGACAGGACCACTATCCGGAAACCGGCAGCAACACCAGTACCATGTCCTTCCATGGCAGGAGGTGCTGCCGGCAGTGCTGAAAAAAATAGACAACAGGGCGGACCTTATCATCCTTCTCTCCAGCGCTTCGCCGCAGACCAACAGAGAAATAGCTCAAAAATTCAAAAATATACACATCATATTCCAGGCCGGACAGGGTGGTGGCAACCAGCCGCCGCTCAATATCAACAATACCCTGCTCTGCCGGACCGCAAGCCGGGGAAAATCGCTCGGCATTCTCAAGGTCGACTGGGGAGGGACCAAAACCTGGAGTAGTAATGATACGGATCAGTTGATAAAGACTCAGAACCGTCTTGATCGATTACGCTGGCAGATAGGCAGGATGGAAAAACGTCACCCGCAAGAGGAACTCCGAAATAACCTCCAGTATCAACGGCTGGTCAGGGGAGCGGCGGAACTGGAACGCAAACTAAAAAAACTCACCCTACAAGACGATAACGCGGGGACAGCCTGTCGGTTCCACAACACCTTCATCGCGGTGGAAACCTCCATTCCGGAAGACAAGGAGGTAAAGGCCATTGTTGACCGGACCAGACGTGAGGTCAATATAATAAACAGGAAAGAGCAGCAGAAGTTGCGGCAAAGGTGGGAAAAACAGCGGCAATCATCAAATAACGCACACCAGCCAGCCCCTTTTGCCGATATGGCAGGCAGTCGGATCTGTCAAAAATGTCATCCCATCCAGGTTGCCTTTTACCTGCAGACCGATCATGCCAGGGCATGGCAGACACTTGTCAATAAAGATCAACAGTATAATCCCGACTGCATATCCTGCCACGCCACCCTGCCAAATTATGAGCCAGATCTGACCAGTCAGGAAGCGCTGCTGACAACTATTCCTCCACGACTACGGGGTGTCGGTTGTGAAACCTGCCATGGCCCGGCCCGGCTGCATTCCCAGGACCCGGAAAGCAGAGTGCCCGGAAAACCGGATGCAAACACCTGTCTGCAATGCCACACCCAAAAAAGAGACAAACATTTTAACTTCACAAGAAAAACTGATAAAATCAGATGCCCGGCCGGTTAACGCTGGCTTGGCTTGCCCACCCTGGCAAACAAAAAAAAAGGATGGCCCATCCAGGACCATCCTTTTTTGCAAATAAATAACAGCTGATGAACTCGTAAAAAGTCCAGACAATGCTTAAAGATGGCTAAGTAAAAACACAGATATACAAGGAGTAGTGTTCTGTGGCGGGTCTTGACTATACATGTAGTATGTCGAGAATCGCCACAGGACACACGACGCAGTAGATCGAAGTTTTTACGACGCCATCA
>JALVAI010000063.1 GCA_027011235.1 Desulfobulbaceae bacterium | reverse complement strand
GCCTTTTCGGTACATGATCAGTCCGCCGGCAATGACAGGCAGGATAAATACCGGCGTAAAAATGGACTGGCTGCAGCCTGTGCCGTACACAAGAATGGCGGCAAAAAATGTGTCTCCAAGGAGTTGAATCAATCCGAATCGTCGCAGGTTCAGCCCCTGTTTCTGCAGAGTTGCCGAAGAACCGATGGAAAATATAAAGAGAATGGCGAGAAAGGCCAGGATATGGGTATCAGAAGGCAGGATAACCTGGGTGCCGAGGGAGGCCAAAACAACCGTGATGCCGATCAGCAGGGTGAAGAATATGATACGGATCAGCAGCAGCCAGAGGATGTGGCGCCGCAGCTGATCGGTGTTGTTGTGCATCGGAGTAAGCCTGATGAACGGTTTTCCGGCGCTGACCTTTTTGTTGGTGGAATTCACGTTCAGTCCATATTGTACTTTTTTGTCTTATAGCGAAGCGACCGGAAGCTGATCTTCAGGAGATCGGCAGCGCGCATCTTGGAATTACCGGCTTTTTTCAGGGCGTGCCGGATCATTTTCTGTTCCACCTCAAGGAGTAAATCTTCCATGCCCCGATCAAAAAGTTCCTCTTCGGTTTCTGCCGCAACAAACAGGGGCATATTGTTCTGCCTGTCCGAATGGTTGTTTTTTTTATGCCTGGAGAGAATCAGGCTTTCCGGCAGGATAATATTTGAGGATTCAAGGGCTACTCCCCGTTCAATAATATTTTCCAGCTCCCGGACATTGCCTGGAAAATCGTAGTCCATCAACACTTCGAGCCCGTAGGCGGATATGGTCTGCACCTCTTTACCCATGAGCTTTGAGTATTTTTCCAGAAAATGGTCCACCAGCAGGGGAATGTCCTCTTTTCGTTCACGAAGCGGTGGTACCCGGATAGGGACCACGGCCAGGCGATAATAGAGGTCTTCCCGAAAATCTCCCTTGATGATTTCCTGTTCCAGGTCCCGATTGGTGGCGGCAATGATGCGCACATTGACCTGATGGGTTTTGGTCGAGCCGACTGGCATGAATTCCCGTTCCTGCAGGACCCGTAAAAGTTTTGTCTGGATGATGGGGGTCAGTTCACCGATTTCATCGAGAAAAGCGGTGCCGCCGTCCGCCTGTTGAAAAAGGCCGGCCTTGTCAGCTATGGCGCCGGTGAAAGATCCCTTGGTATGGCCGAAAAGTTCACTCTCCAGCAGACTTTCAGGGATGGCGCTGCAGGTTATGGGAACAAAGGGCTGGTCTCTGACCCTTGAGTGTTGGTGAATTGCCTTGGCCACCAGCTCCTTTCCCGTTCCTGATTCACCATAAATAAGGACATTTGCCGGAGTTGGGGCGATACGTTTGATCAGATCAAATATCTTGACCATTTCCTGCCCCTGGCCGATTATTTCGGGAAAATCATCGGCAGGGGAGGGTGGCGCGGTTTCAGTGGATTTGGCAGTCGCGGCAGTGATAACGCTTTTGATTTCATCAACATTAAAGGGCTTGGTGATGTAATCAAAGGCGCCGTTTTTCATGGCGGTAACGGCATCATCGGGTGAGGCAAAGGCGGTAATCATGATGACCGGCAGGCAGGAATTTTCCTGTTTGAGGGCGGACAGCAATTCCAGCCCGTTCATACCGGGCATGCGGATATCGGAGATGACAAGATCAACGGTATTGTCGGCGGTGATCTGCAGGGCCTCCTTGCCATCGGCAGCACTGAGGACCCGGTACCCTTCTTTTTGTAGAAGAATACCGAGAAATTCCCGCATACTTAACTCATCGTCAACAACAAGAATCGTCTTCATGGACACCGGTAAGTCGTCTGTAACCCCTTTGAATAATACACTGCTTTACTGTATATGCTGCGGAAAAAAGAGTCAAACAATTACCCCGGTCCGGCGCTAAAGCGTTTACATCAAGGTCCGGATGGAGTATATTCCCCAACAGTTATTTTTGGCGGAAGATGCCGATGTTCCTGTGGTGAGGCTGGAGTTATTTGCGGACAGGGAGCCAGTGGCGATCAGATACCGGTGATAATCGACTTTTTTTGCGATGACGAATAACAATTCCATGGATGAAGCGTCGGCAATGGACAAACAGAGCCTGACCGAGCACCTTGCCGAACTGCGTTCCTGTCTGATCTATTCACTGGTTGCAGTGGCCATAGGGTTTGCTATTGCCTATGCCTATATCCAGCCCATTGCCGACTGGTTTTTTCGGCCCCTGATCCATGTCCTGCCAAAGGGAAAAAGTCTGATTTTCATTTCCTACCAGGAAGGGTTTTTTTTTATCTAAAACTCGCCCTTGTCGCTGGCATTCTCCTTGCCAGTCCGGTAATTTTTCTCCAGATATGGCGTTTTATAGCCCCGGGCCTTTACCGTCATGAAAAAAGGGTATTACTGCCCTTTACCATTGTCTCCACCTTCTGCTTTCTTGGCGGAGCCGCTTTCGGGTATTTTGTGGTTTTTCCGCCGGCATTTCGTTTTCTTATTGGCTATGCCAGCACGATTCTCGAACCCATGCCCGGTGTCAGCGAGTATTTTTCCCTTGCCCTGCGCCTTTTGATTGCCTTTGGGGTTGTATTTGAGCTGCCCGTGTTCATGGTTTTCCTGGCCAAGATGGGGCTTGTCAATGCATCTTTCTTGAAAAAACACCGCAAATATGCCATATTGTTTGCATTTATCATTGCCGCTATTCTGACCCCGACCCCGGACGTGGTCAATCAGTTTTTTATGGCAGCACCGCTTGTTTTGCTTTACGAGGTCAGTATAATTGCCGTTTCTTTCTTTGCCGGTAAAACATTTTTTGGTTTTGAAAAGAAGGACCTGACCAGGTAACCGTGTTGCGGGGAATACGTTTTTTGATGTGATATTATTGTATTATAAACTGTCCTGCAGGCCAGGGCAAAAGTCAGGGAGAGCCGAAAGGAATGCTCCCGTGGTTCAACGGTTGCATGGAATACTTCAGTCACTCTGTATATTGTCGCTAACTACTATATAATTGCCCAGGAGGAGAATCATGTCGTACGCCGTAGACTATGAACGCGCACTTGAGATTGGACGTCCCCCCAATATTTCCTCTTTATTTCCCCATTCCCGCGCATTACTTGTCAGCGGTAAGGTGATTGACCGGGCCCTGCTGGCCAAGGGCAAGGCAATGACCATTGCCGCCAATGGGCGTAATCATCTGATCATCCACGGTGTTCTTCGCGCCGCCCAGCGCGCCAGGGCAGCGGTCATTATCGAGATCGCCCGTTCCGAAGGCGGCGCCAATGCCTACTGCGCCACCAATTACTGGAACCTGGCCCGCCAGGTCGATGCTGTCTGTAATGCGTTGAATATTCGTGTTCCAGTTGCCATTCATGCCGACCATTATGGGATAAAAACACCGGATGATGTCCCCTTTGCCCGGCAGGAGATTCCTTCACTCTTTGATGCAGGTATCACATCCATTGCCATTGATGCCTCCCATATGCCGGATGCCGATAACCTGCTCGCCTCGATCGAGCTCGCCCGGTTTGTCCCTACCTGGGCCGGTCATGAGACCGAGGTGGGAGAAATCAAGGGCAAGCTGGGTCTTTCGACCAAGGATGAGGCCCTTTTTATCATTCGGGGATTAAATGCCCACAACATATTTCCCGACTGGATTGCACTAAATAATGGCACCACCCACGGCATTGAGGCATCCGCCCAGGGGATTCAGGTGGAACTGACCGCTGAAATCCACGAAGCGCTTGCCGGATATGGTATTTCCGGTGCCCAGCATGGTACCTCGGGAAATAATTCCGATCGTCTCCGTGCCATTGCCGCCAAGACAATGACCACCAAGGCCAATGTCGCCACAGCCCTGCAGATG
>JALVAI010000062.1 GCA_027011235.1 Desulfobulbaceae bacterium | reverse complement strand
CCCCAGCTCCCGAGGCCGTAATGCTGAAATCGGTGAGCAGGCAATGATCGAGGCGATTTTAGAGGGCAGTCCGGAGGCAATCGGAGTGGCGGTGATCCGGTTTGACTGCGGCTGTCGGAAGATGGCAGCGGTCGATAAAGACGGAGAACCGGCAAGCAAGATCATCATGTACCGGGACCAGGCCGAATCCATCTGTCCACAATGCCAACAGGATAATGGCGATATTATGCGGGTCACCAAACAGTTTATCCACTGGGCGGCCCCGGAACCGGATATGGCTACCAAAACAGACATTGAGGCCAAGGTGCTTGGAACACAGACACATCAGGTCCATTAAAAATACACAAAAATACACGGAGGAAGACAGGCCATGGCTGAAAAAATTTACCGCGTCAATATGACAAACCTGACAACAAGCACTGAACCGGTGCCGGACAAATGGCTGGGACTTGGAGGTCGCGGCCTGACCTCGACCATTGTTGCCGACGAGGTGGAGCCCACCTGTCATCCTCTGGGTGGAAAAAATAAACTCGTCGTTGCCCCGGGCCTGCTCTCCGGTACGGTTGCCGCCAATTCCGGCCGTCTTTCCATCGGCGCCAAGAGCCCGCTTACCGGGACCATCAAGGAGGCAAACAGCGGCGGCACCGCAGCCCAGATGCTGGCAAAACTGGGGTGCAAGGCCCTGATCATCGAGGGATTGCCCGAAGGCGATGCCTGGTACACCCTGCTGATTTCCAAAGATGGGGTGACTATCCAGGAAGAACAGGAACTTGTCGGCAAGGGAAATTTTGACGTTGTCGCCACCATCGGCAAACGCACAGATGAAAAACACGGCATCATCACCATTGGCCCGGCCGGTGAGATGAAACTGTCGGCGGCCAACATCTCCATCAAAGATCCTGACTCCCACCTGCGTTCCAGTGGTCGGGGCGGACTGGGCGCTGTCATGGGATCAAAACGGGTGAAATGTATCATCATCGAGCCCACTGACGCCAAAGTGGAAATTGTTGACCAGGAAAAATTTACAGAGGCCAACCGCGCCTTCACCAAGGCCCTGGTCGACAACCCCATCTCCCAGGCGCTCGGCACATATGGCACCAATGTCCTGGTCAACATTATCAACGAGGCAGGAGCGCTGCCGACCAGGAACTTCACCAACGGCCAGTTTGACGGTCACGAGGAGATCTCCGGTGAAACCATGCATGATATCATCGTGGAACGCGAAGGCAAACCCAAACACAACTGTCACAAGGGCTGCGTTATTCAGTGTTCCCAGATCTATAATGACAAGGAGAAGAAATACAAGACCTCGGGGTTTGAATACGAATCCATCTGGGCCATGGGCGCAGACTGCTGCGTGGACAACCTTGACCACATTGCCGAAGCAGACCATTTGATGGACGATATCGGCGTTGATTCCATTGAAACTTCCGTGGCCATGGGGGTTGCCATGGAGGGCGGACTGCTTGAATTTGGCGATGGCGAGGGCATCTGTCGCATCCTGCGTGAAGATGTTGCCAAGGGAACGCCGCTTGGCCGTATCATAGGCTGTGGAGCGGCATCGGTTGGCCGCGCCTTTGGGGTCACCAGGGTGCCGGTAGTGAAAAACCAGGCCATTCCAGCCTATGATCCCCGCGCAGTCAAGGGCATGGGAATCACCTATGCCACCTCCACCCAGGGGGCGGACCATACCATGGGCTATACCATTGCCACCAATATTCTCGGTGTTGGCGGTTCCATTGACCCGCTCAGCCAGGATGGCCAGGTGGAGTTGTCAAGAAACCTGCAAATCGCCACTGCGGCCATCGACTCCACCGGCATGTGTCTCTTTATCGCCTTTGCCGCCCTGGATGATGAGAAATGTCTGCCGGCGCTTGTGGACATGATAAATGCCCGTTTCGGCGCCGATCTTACGGCCGATGATGTCACCAATCTTGGTATCTCCATCCTGAAAACCGAGCGTGCCTTTAACGAGGCGGCAGGGTTTACCAACAAGGACGACCGGTTACCGGAGTTCTTTTACGAAGAGCCCATTGCCCCGCATAATGTTGTCTGGGATATCCCCGATGAGGAACTGGACAAGTTCTGGGATTTCTAACGGTGTCAACCAACGAAATATCGATCACGGTCAAGCTGTTCGCCTTTTTCCGGGAAAACCGATTCAAGCAGCAGGAACAGACCTTTCCTGCCACGATCACGGTGCGGGAGATCATTCAACGCCTGGGCATCGACCCGGAAGAAGTCGGTGTTACCATGATCAATTCACGCCACTGCACCCTGGACCAGACACCGGTCCAGGGTGATCAGCTGGCCATCTTCCCTGTTATAGGCGGCGGATAGGAAAATCTTGCAGCCGGGCTGTTGCCAATTCGTAACGGGATACCGTTGCACAAGGCCCCTTTCTACAACTCGTAGAGTTTCTCGTCATGCAGGGGAGGTTTCTTTTGGGAATGAACCTTTTTCTTCACGGTTTCGAGGGAAAAGGCATCATCACCCTCCAGCAGATCACCCATTTCCCGCTCGATCTGATCGGGATCCTCTCCTGCCTCCATGCGGGCAATGGCCTCTTCCATGGGCTCGCCAAGGGAGATACCGGTCTGGTCGGAAAATTTCCGCATCAGGGTCGCCATCTGGCGGGGATCATCCTCGTTGATATGCTCCGCCTCCTGCATCAGGCCTTCGAGGGCCCGTTCCATCTTTGTCTCATCAAGACCGGCAAGGGGATCATCACCTTCCTCCCCGGCCCTGCCAATGACGGCAAATGAAGACATCAATTTGTCGATTTTTGGCCGACCGCATTTGGGACAATCAGGACATTTTTCTGTGTTTATCCTGCTGGAAAAAAAGTTGAAAACCGTATTGCAGTCCGGACAGAAAAATTCATAAATAGGCATGGTATCTTCAGAGGTTATTTGCTGTACATCAATGCTCCTTGTTCACATCCTCATGCTGGCCTGTCTGCTTCTGTAATTCCGCAGTATATAAAAAGGAACGACCAACCAGACAGGCCCGATAATTAAAGAATATATTAAGTATTTGCCAGCACTTCGTCAATATCGGAAGAAGCGACCTTGTCGGTGACGATAACCCGACCGATCTCCTCGGGCAGGACGAAAAAAATGCGACCGGCAACTGTTTTTTTATCGGTGAGCAGAAAGCGGCGAATTTCCTGCCGGTCAAGGTCGGAAGGTATATCAACCGGCAAACCAAAATCTTCCAAAAGGCTACGTACGGCCTGGGCATCCCCGGACGAGCAATAACCGCCGAGAACGGCAAGATCGGCTGCCGCGCGCATCCCGATTGATATGGCCAACCCGTGGATGAGGGTGAAATTCGATGCGGCCTCGACCGCGTGCCCGATGGTATGCCCAAAATTCAATATACGGCGCAAACCGCCTTCACGTTCATCTTCGGCAACGACCTGGGCCTTGATTTCGCAACATCGCGCAAGCAGGGGAAGAAGGGCCTTGTCTTCAAGGGAGAGAATCTCCTTGCGGTTATCGGCAAGAAAATCGAAAAATTCCCTGTCCCTGATGATTCCGTACTTGATCACTTCGGCAAGCCCGCCAAGGAGCTCCTGTTTTGGCAGGGTTGCCAGCACATCAGGATCTATATAGACGGCCTTTGGCTGATAAAAGGTGCCGATCAGATTTTTCCCTTCCGGAATATCAACCCCTGTCTTGCCGCCGACCGAGCTGTCAACCTGGGCCAGCAGGGTTGTCGGCACCTGAACAAAGGGAATGCCCCGCATATACACAGATGCCAGAAAACCGGTGATATCTCCGGTTACCCCGCCGCCAAGGGCTACCAGGGCATCACCGCGGTCAAATCCCTTTTGCGCCAGTTGCCGGGCAAGGGAAGAGATG
>JALVAI010000061.1 GCA_027011235.1 Desulfobulbaceae bacterium | reverse complement strand
TTACCGGATTGCTTACCTCATTACTGATGGCCCCATTGATATCCTTGGGGTTTTCCACGGGGCATTGCAAATTGAAAGGTATCTGCCCTGAAACAAGTGGCGCTTCGCGCATGGGATAAGAATCCCCGCCCACCCTTACGCGCCGGGTTCGGTGTTGATGCCGGGGCACATTGTACCGCTCCCTGCTTTTTGATCGTTACCTTGTCACACTGTTGGTGATGGAAGAAAAAACCGCAAACAGTCATTTGTTGGTTTTCGTTCCTCAACCCAACCTACCTGGCTGATACGGTCAAAAGTTTACGAAACCAGCCGTCCCGATTTGGTGCTATTACAGGGTTTGCGCTCATCTAGGGAATTGCTGGTTAATAATATTTTCCTAAAATAATTATTGCTCCTTCTATAGAAGAAAGAAACGAGAACAAAGAACAACAGATGTATATAATTTTATACTCTGAGTGTTTTGCAAGAAAAAATAGATATGGGAAAAAAATTATAATAATCCCAGGTAATGCACATAGCTTAATTAAACCATATCCATCAAGATCAAGTATAAAAGTAACAGCAAGGCTTATTAAGCCCCCAAAAAAATAAAGCATCTCTTGGGGGTGCTCGACAAACTTATAAAGCGAGACAAAGAATAGAAAAGGCCAAACAAAGCCACAACAAACTGTTTTTACGAATACATTCGTAGGATTAGTGCCCATGCTTTTCTCCAATTTTATGGCATTATTGGAATTGAATTTGGATTCGCATCATTCCATGGGCATATGTTGTTATGCAAGTTCGATTCTCTGAAAGCAGGGATACCACTTTTCAATATTCCTCCATCATCAAAGATAGCGTGTAATACAGGGTATTTTGTTTGGTCATATTGATCCGGTGTCCCTCTACAATCTCCATAAAGACTTCCAGGAGTAACCAACAGGCCGGTTTCGTCATAACAACACTCATTGAGTGGATCATCTTTGGTACATTCTTTATCAATATTGTCGCGATTTTCTAAATAACAGCGATACCCACAATGAAACTTCTTCTCACCTGCTCTGCGTGGATATCTTTTCCATTCAGAACTTGCTACTGCTTGGTCAACTTCTAATGGGCATTTTTTCATCAACCCCCACGGATCCACCGCATTCACCGGATCATTATTGACATAAGCATACAGATTCAAATCGCTCCGCAACCCGATCGGATCAGCCGAGATATACCGTCCAATCTCAGGTTTATAATATCTGTGCCTGTTATAATGCAAGCCGGTTTCGGCATCAGAGTACCGGCCCGGAAAACGTAATTATTCGTTACCTCATTGTACATAATCAGGGCATTGCCAAAGGGCAGACAGGCTACCTGCCAGACAATGGCGCCATTCGGGCAGCGATCGAGGGCAGGGGATACCAGGTTGTGGATTGATGAAAACGTTCAAACGCTTAACCGCTCAAACGTTTGAACGCTTAAACGCTTGAACGTTTGAACGCTTACACGCTTGCACGTTCTCTCTATTTCTCCTTCCAGTCGGGACGCAGGGAGAGTTCTGTCAGTTGCTTGCGCGATACCGGTGCCGGTGCTTCGGTTAGTGGACAGGTCGCCTTCTGGGTCTTGGGAAAGGCGATGACGTCGCGGATGGACTCGGAGCCGGTGAGCAGCATCATCAGCCGGTCAACGCCAAAGGCGATGCCGCCATGGGGCGGGGCCCCGAGTTCCAGGGCCCGCAGGAGAAAGCCGAATTTTTCTTCGGCCTCGTCTTTGTCAATACCAAGGGCACGCAACACCTTTTCCTGGATATCCCGCTGGTGAATGCGGATGGAACCGCCGCCGATTTCATTGCCGTTTAATACCAGGTCATAGGCGCGGCTCTTTACCTTGCCGGGGTCGGTCTCAAGTAATTCGAGCTGGTCATCCTGGGGGGCGGTGAATGGATGGTGGACAGCGGTATGCCGTTTCAGGTCGTGGTCATACTCAAGCAGGGGAAAGTCGGTGATCCAGAGGAAGTTGAAGGTGTCCGGATCGATCAGCTCCAGCCGGCGCGCCAGTTCAAGCCGCAACTCGGCAAGCACCTGCTGAACAACAGCCGGTTTGTCGGCCCCGAACAGAATCAGGTCGCCCGGCTGGGCATCAAGGGCCTGGCCCATGGCGGTCAGTTCATCTTCATTGAAAAATTTGGTGATCGGCGACTGCCATTCATCGTCCTTGATCTTGATCCAGGCCATGCCGCGGGCCCCGAATCGACCGGCAAATTCAGTGAGATTGTCGAGGTCCTTGCGGGAGAAGGTCGCGCACCCCCGGGCATTGATCGCCTTGACCACGCCGCCCTTGTCAATGATCGAGCTGAAGACCTTGAAGCCGCAGCTGCGCAGGGTATCGGTAAGGTCAACCAGCTCCAGGCCGAACCTGGTGTCGGGCCGGTCGGTGCCGAATCTGCGCATGGCCTCGTCATAAGTCATCCGCGCAAAGGGCGGGTTGAGTTCAATGCCCCGGGTGGCACCAAATACTGCCTTGATCATGGCCTCGGTAATGGAGATGATCTCCTCCTCATGGATAAAGCTGAGCTCCATGTCGATCTGGGTGAATTCCGGCTGCCGGTCCGCCCGGAGATCCTCATCGCGAAAGCATTTCACCACCTGGAAATAGCGGTCCATGCCCGAGATCATCAGCATCTGCTTAAAGAGCTGGGGCGACTGGGGCAGGGCATAGAAACGACCGGCATTGACACGGCTGGGCACCAGGTAGTCCCGGGCGCCCTCCGGGGTTGAACGGGTCAGGACCGGGGTCTCTATCTCGAGGAAGTTGTTGTCGGAGAGAAAGGAGCGCACTGTCTGGATGGCCTTGTGGCGCATGATAAGCCGGGATGCCATTTCCGGCCGGCGCAGGTCAAGGTACCTGTACTGGAGACGGAGATTGTCGGAAACCTCGACATCCTCATCCAGGGGAAACGGCGGCGTTTTGCTGGTATTCAGTATGCGCAGCTCGCTTACCAGGACTTCGATGGTGCCGGTTTTCAGCTTGGGATTGGCCATGTCGCCGGGCCGTTGTTCAACCCGGCCGCGAACGGCCAGCACCCATTCGCTGCGCAGCCGGTGCGCTTTTTCGTGCACCTCCCGGTTCAGCTCCGGATTGAAGACAACCTGGGTAATGCCCCAGCGGTCACGCAGGTCTATGAAGATAACACCGCCATGGTCCCGGCGCCGGAGTACCCATCCCATGAGAACAACCTCTTCTCCGAGGTGATCATCGCCGAGTTCATTACAGGTATGCGTTCGCTGCAGTGTTCCAAGTCTGTCCATTGTCTGTCTGCTCCAAAGAGTAATCCGGCAGGGGGTGTGTCTTCCCTGTCAGTGAAATTATGTTGTCTGGTAAGGGCCGCGCTTTTGCTTAGGCGGAGAGAATGGCCGCCATCTGCTGTGCCTGTTCATCCACGGCTGGTGACAGGGAAAATCGGGTTTGTTCCTGACTGTTCATATCGCGCAGGATCCCCTCTTCCCCGGCCAGCTCATTGTCACCGATGATCAGGGTGAACCGGCTGTTCACCCGGCCCGCCTGTTTCATCTGCGCCTTGAGGCTGCGGCCGCTGTAATCCATGGCCGCGGCCAGGCCGAGCCTGCGCAGGGCATGGACGAGCATGGAGGCATGGACAGCGGCTTTTTCACCCAGGGCGGCAACAAAGAGGTCGGTTGTCTGTTGGGGCGGGGTCCTGTCTTCCTGCTGTTCCATGAGCAGGATCAGCCGTTCCATGCCCAGGGCAAAACCGATACCCGGCAGGTCGGGGCCGTTTAACTGCCGGAGCAACCCGTCGTAGCGGCCGCCGGCGCCCACCGCTGCCTGGGCGCCGAGCGCATCGGTGATGAATTCAAAGGTGGTCCGGGTGTAGTAGTCCAGGCCCCG
>JALVAI010000060.1 GCA_027011235.1 Desulfobulbaceae bacterium | reverse complement strand
AGGAAAACGGTGTTCGTCTGGTGGTGGATACCACCGGTGTCTTCAAGGATCCGACCGCCGACCCGGACGAGGGACGAGGCTCCATCAGGGGACACCTGCAGGCTGGAGCGGAAAAGGTTATGTTGTCGGCACCATTCAAGATCAAGGCCAAGGGTATTGATATGCCCGAAGATGCGGTAACAACCGTCATGGGGATTAATGATGATGATTATGACCCGGCCCGGCACTCCATTATATCCGCCGCCTCCTGTACCACCACCTGTCTTTCCTATATGATCAAGCCGTTGATGGACCATTTCGGCGCTGATCGGATGTTGTCCGCATCCATGGTGACGGTGCATGCCGCCACTGGCAGCCAGAAGGTGCTGGACCGGCTGCCGGCTGCCGGAGCGACCGATCTGCGCAAGAACCGATCCATCCTCAATAATATCATTCTGACCACCACCGGGGCGGCCAAGGCCCTGGCCCTGGTAATTCCGGAGATGAAATCCATCGGATTTATTGCCGAGTCGGTGCGGGTGCCCACCTCCACCGGCTCCCTCATCGTGCTGGTCCTCAATCTCCAGGATGATCTGGCAAATCCCATCAAACGAGATCTGATAAATTCCATTTATCGGGATTACGCGGCCGCCACCAAATATCTGGAATACTCGGAGGGACAGAATGTTTCCTCGGATATTGTCGGCACCCCGGCGGCGGCAGCGGTGATCGAATCAACGGAAACCCATACCCGCACCGCTTCCATCAGCGTGAACCTGGAACATGTCAAGAGCTGTAATTTCGAACCGGGCCAGGTGCCGCCGGTGCTTGAGGTCCCTGTTACCCAGGCAGTCATTTATGGCTGGTATGACAATGAGCTGGGCAGTTACACCAACATGCTTGGTGACCTGACGGTTTCGGTTGCCGAGGGAATGCTGTAAAGGGTGGCTTGATTATCCGGCCGATGGTTGCCGGGGACCTGACTGCCGTTGTCCGGGTTGCCGGGCAGGCGATGCCAAACCCCTGGAATGGGCGCCAGTTCGCCGCGGAAATGGACATCAGTTCCGGCCTGCGACTGGTTGCCGATAATGGAGCAGTCTGCGGCTACCTGATAGGAAGGACCGCGGCCGGAGAAGCAGAGGTCCTGCAACTGGCCGTGCTTCCATCCTGCCACCGCCGGGGTATTGGTTCACAGCTCCTTGGCAAGGGGGTGGGCAGTTTTTCCCGACAAGGGGCCGGTACCTGTTATCTTGAGGTGCGGCGGCAGAACAGGGGCGCCCTTTTGTTCTACCTGCAGGCAGGGTTTCGGCGGGTCGGGATGCGGAAAGGATATTATCGTCATCCCGTGGATGATGCCGTTATCATGCAAAAAATACTTGTTGAGGACAGCTTTGATGCGGACAATTCGTGATCTGGAAATTAGCGGCAAAAGGGTATTGATCCGGGTGGATTTTAACGTTCCCATGGATGAATCCGGTAATATTACCGACGATTTGCGTATTACCAGTGTGCTGGATACCATTGAGTATGCGATTTCCCGGAAGGCACGGGTTATTCTCTGTTCCCACATGGGCAGACCGAAAGGGAAACGGGTCGAGCGGTTTTCCCTGGCGCCGGTGGCCCGCCATCTTGGCGAGCTGCTGGAAAAAGAGGTCGCCTTTGCCCCTGACTGTATCGGGGAAGAGGTCGAGGAGATGGTTGCGGCCTTGCAGGACGGGGAAGTGCTGTTGCTGGAGAATCTCCGTTTTCATTCCGAGGAACAGGAAAATGATCCGGCGTTTGCCCAGGCACTGGCCCGACTTGCCGATGTCTATATCAATAATGCCTTTGCCGTCTCCCACCGGGCCCATGCCTCTGTGGTGGGGGTGCCCGGATATGTGGCCGAAAAGGCGGCCGGCTTTCTGCTGGAAAAAGAACTCGACTATTTTCATCGCTCCGTGGATAATCCGGTCCGGCCTCTGGTCGCCATTGTCGGCGGGGCAAAGGTTTCGAGCAAGCTTGGCGCCCTGACCAATATGCTGGCCAAGGTGGATTCCATGTTGATCGGAGGCGCCATGGCCAACACCTTTTTGAAAAGCCAGGGTCATGGTGTCGGCGCCTCGAAGGTTGAGGATGACTTGATGCCGGAGGCATCGACATTTCTTGCCACTGCTGCCCAGAAGGGCGTAAAGGTCTATCTGCCGGTCGATGTCGTTGCCGCGGATTCCTTTGCCACCGATGCGATCAGCAAGCAGGTCACTATTCAGGATATTCCCGAGGGCTGGATGGCCCTTGATATCGGTCCGGCTACGGTCATCTGTTTTCAGGAGGTCTTGCGCGATGCCCGTACAATCATCTGGAACGGACCCATGGGCGCCTTTGAAATGGATCCCTTTGCCCAGGGCACCAGAGGAGTTGCCAGGGCGGTGGCAAGCGCCCATGCCCTTTCTATTACCGGGGGCGGAGATTCCAATGCGGCCGTGAAAAAATTCGGGGAGGCAGCCAATATCTCCTATATGTCCACCGGCGGCGGCGCCTTTCTCATGCTGATGGAGGGCAAGGAACTGCCCGGTGTTGTTGCCCTTGAAGGTTGAAAACAAGCGAAGCGGAGTCTGTTATGCAAAGAAAGCCGTTAATTGCCGGTAACTGGAAGATGCACCTGACGATTCAAGAGGCCGTTGCCCTGGCAAAAAAAGTGGCGGCAAGCAGTCAGGGACTCGAAGACCGGGAGGTGATGATTGCCCCGGCCGCCACTGCTCTTGCCGCCGTTGCCGAGGCTGTGCGCACGTCACCGGTTGTGATTGCCGGCCAGAATGTGGCCTGGAAAGAGCAGGGAGCCTATACCGGGGAGATTTCCCCTCTGATGTTGAAGGATGCCGGGGCGAAGATGGCCATTATCGGGCACTCGGAACGACGGCATATCTTTGGTGAAGACAATGGTATGATCAACCAGCGGCTGATCGGCGCCCTGACCCATGGCATCATTCCCATTCTCTGTATCGGGGAAACACTTGATGAGCGGGAAGAGGGGCTGACCTGGGAGGTCTTACGGGAACAGGTTCGTGGTGGACTGGAAGGGGTTTCCGGAGAGCAGGCCGCAGATGTGGTTCTTGCCTATGAACCGGTATGGGCCATTGGCACCGGAAAAACAGCATCCAGAGAACAGGCCCAGGAGGCGCATCAGTTTATTCGCGGGCTGATTGAAGAACTCTATCAGAAAAAACTTGCCGAGCAGATGAGAATACTGTATGGTGGCTCGGTTAAACCGGATAATGTGGATGACCTTATGAGGATGCCTGATGTTGACGGAGCACTTGTGGGGGGAGCGGCCCTGGAGGCCGATTCATTTGACAGGATAATACATTTTTCATGACAACCCTACTGATTATAGTTCACGTACTGGTCTGTCTTTTTCTTATCGGCATCGTTTTGTTGCAACACGGCAAGGGTGCGGATATCGGGGCGACCTTTGGCGGTTCAAGCCAGTCGCTATTCGGTTCCGAAGGGCCGGTGCCGTTGCTGAACAAGATTACCACCTTTTCCGCGATTGTTTTTATGGGCACCTCAATTACTCTTGCCTATATTTCAGCCCATAACAGTACCGGAACCGTGATGAGCGATTTGAAAGAGACTCCGGTTCCGGTGGAACAGAAGGTCCCGGCGTCAAAAACAGCGCCAATAACCGTTCCTCTGCCGACGGCAGAGAAAAAAGCGGATAAAGATGTACAATCTCAAGCGCCTGTAAGCAAGGAAACTCCCAAATCTGAGCAGGCGCAGAAAAAATCGTCGTAACTATTGTGCCGAAGTGGTGGAACTGGTAGACACGCTATCTTGAGGGGGTAGTGGCCCACGGTCGTGCGAGTTCGAATCTCGCCTTCGGCACCATCTTTAACAGAGCCCTGAATCGCAGTAATACTGCGGTTCA
>JALVAI010000059.1 GCA_027011235.1 Desulfobulbaceae bacterium | reverse complement strand
CTCCTTGTCCGTAGAACCTGCACGTTCAATGGCATCAAGGAGGATATTATAGGTATCATAAGAAAGCGCAGATACGGAATCCGGGGTAATACCGGGATAGGCGGCCCGGAAGGCCTTGACAAACTTCTTGCCCGATTCGGTGGTCACGCCCTTTTCATCAAAATGGGTGGTAAAGGAGAGTCCCTCAACCGCCTTGCCGCCGATCTTGATCAGTTCGTCGGCCTGGGCGGCATCACCGGCCAGAATGGGCACATCCAGGCCAACCTCTTTTGCCTGCTGGGCGATAAGGGCCAGTTCCTTGAAATAGCCGGGACAGTACAGGACATCAGGATTTGAATTTTTAATCGCTGTCAACTGGGCGGTAAAATCGAGATCACCGGTATTGTAATGGAGCTTGGAAGCAATCTTGCCGCCCATTTTGGTGAAATTTTTCATAAAGAAGTTGGCGATCCCCACACAGTAATCCTGAGAAATATCAATGAGCACGGCCGCATTTTTTGCCTTCAGATTTTCCCTGGCAAACTTGGCGCCCACATACCCCTGGAAGGGGTCAATAAAACAGGCCCGGAAGACCCATTTTTTCCCTTGGGTGACAACCGGATTGGTTGCCCAAGGCGAGATCATAGGCACCTTGGCCTTTTCGGCAACCGGAGCGCCGGAGAGGGTATTGGAAGAGGTCAGGCCGCCAATAATGGCATCGACCTTGTTTTTCTGAATCAGACGGGAAACAGCGTTGGCGCTTTCCACCTTGTCCGATTTGTTATCGGTGAGAAAAAACTTCACCTCTCGGTTCAACACCTTGGGCCGTTCTTTCTGGGCCAGTTGCAGCCCCTTGTAACCGATTTGACCATAAACGGCCGATGGTCCGGTCATGGGATAGTAGACACCGATCTTGACCGGTTCATCGGCGCAGGCGTTGCCCAAACCAAGGCTCAGAAGAGCGGCAAACACCACACCAGTCAGGGACAGCACGAGAGATTTTCGCATCAGACATTCCTCCTTGTACAAGAAACAGCAAAGACTGACGATCATGCCGGGACAAATCGTACCGGCGCACCTGCAACGGGTCGTCTCCCATGTTACAGGAACAACAGCAAACTACTTATAATTTTTCCGGTACGTGGTCAAGGGGTATGAATAACCATTGGCAAAAAAAATCCTGATTACCATCAATCCTCGGAAGTGGTCCGGAAAATGCTATATAATCTTTCGGACGGCTTTACCTGCAAACCACGGATGGACACGGATTCACACAGATTTTTTTAACTGCCGGTCGCTTGAGTGTAGTGAAAACAGATAAAATAAGTGAAACGCCAACAGTATCACAAAGGCATCAGGAACTGGAGTCAAACAGAAATCCGCTGCTGCCCATGAAAGATATTAAGCCTCTTGGGACGGGCATACGCAGCCAGGGTGACCCCGGCCCGGCGGGCAATGGCCAGCCCGAGGGACGAGGGCGCGGTCCGGGACAGGATTATGGGAATGCCGATGCGGGCGCACTTGAGTACCATGTCCGAGGTCAGCCGACCGGTGGTGTACACAGCGCCCCGGGCGGAAAATTTTCCCAACAGGATGGCGCCGATCACCTTGTCGACCGCATTATGGCGCCCCACATCCTCGTACCAGGCCTGCAGCCTGCCATCACTCCAGAACCCGCACCCGTGCACGCAGTGCGTCTGGCCGCCAAGGGGTGAATAATGCAGGGCCTGGCGGATAAAATCCTTGATCTCGGCAAAGGGCAATGTGCATTCCTGCAGCGGATCAAAGGCGCCTTCAAGCATCTCCCTGGAAATTTTTCCAGTGCCGCCGCAGCCCGAGGTGATGATCACCTCCTTTGGCTCATCATCCTCATCAACATCGGCATAGACCGAAATCCGGCCCTCCGGACAGACCAGCACCTCCCGGACCTGGCCCGGGGCCGTGATATATCCCTGGCCAAAGAGAAAACCGGCGCCAAACTCCTCCAGCCCGGTCTCAAGCACCATGGAAGCCCCTATTTCCCGGTCATTGAGCGCGACCTTGTATGGCACCTCTATGGCCACGGTCTCCTGTTCTTCCCTGCTTCCCGCATCGGTAACAACAACGGTTTTCTGGACAAGGGTTACCTGATTTTCCATACCTTTTGTATTTGTGCTCCTGCCCTGGCGCAGGTTTGATCTTCGGAAAGCTCGATGAGACAGTCGGCCCGGGCCATTATCTGCAGGCGACTACCGCCGCTCAGCGGAGATACCGTCCGCCGGTCTCCGCCACTGCCAAGCCGACCGTAAAAAATCTGGGTCCAGCCCGGTTGGCCGGTCAAGGTCCGGTCAAGGCGTGGTGACAGATAGCCGCCAAAAGGGTCCTCCACTCCGGCAAGACGCTGGATACCAGGCTTTGCCAGCAGGAGGAAGGCCACGTGGTTGGACGGCGGGCCGCCCGGCAGATTAAAGATCCAGGTGCTGTTCTTTTTGCCAAGGCAGACCCCCTTGCCCGGCCCCATCCGTACCCGGCGAAAGACAGGCGTAACATCGAGATTATCCATTGCCCGCATGGTAAAATCCTTGTCTCCGTCCAGGACACCGCCACAGGTCAGGATGAGATCATACCTATCGATCAACGGCTTTATTTTCTCCTGCAGCAGATGGAGGTCATCACGAATAACAAGCTGGTCAGCGTGAATACCCATGGCCTCAACTTCGGCCGCCAGGGTAACAAGATTGCTGGCCGCCACCTGGCCGGGGGCAATCGGCTCGCCGGGCAGGGCCAGTTCACTGCCGGTGGCTATAACCAGGACCTTTGGCTGCCGAAAAACCGGGATTTCCGTGACCCCTGCCGCTGCCAGCAGGCCAAGGTGACCGGGAGTGATCCGGGTTCCCCGGAGTACAATTCTACTGCCCGCGGTCACGTCACTGCCGCGGGCAAGAATATTACGCCCCGGACAGGCATCGGCCCGGGCAATGACCCGGTCTCCTTTGCTATCGGCAAATTCCGAGGCCAGGACAGCATCGGCGCCGGCCGGGATCGGCGCCCCGGTCATTATCCGCACAGCCTGCCCCTGTTGGATTGTAATATCGCAGTGATCGCCGGCAGCGACAAAGCCCGCCAGGGTAAGTTGCACCGGATTCTCCCTGCTTGCTGAGGCAATATCCTGGCCGCGCACCGCAAAGCCATCCTTTAACGAGGCATCAAGGGTGGGGCAGCTGCAACAGGCGCGGATATCAGCAGCGGTCAGCCTGCCGAGCCCCTTGGCAGCCGCTATCTGTTCCACGCCAAGGGCGACAAGCCCCTGGACAAGATTTCGGGCACGGGCAAGACTGATAAGTTTTTCTACTGAGCGATCTTTCATTATTCCTGTCCTGTGCCCAAAACACTGATACAAAAAAACTCCTGTGCCTTCTTTTTCCCTTGTTTTTTCTCCACACAGATATACACTGATCATCAGGTGAATAAAAGGGTATCCGGACAAAATTTGAAGACTTTTTCGACCAAAGCCGCCTGCCGCTCACGGACAGGTCATTTGGGAGACGGGTAACGGATATGGAAGAAAAGCGCAACATCCACCTTTTGGGGATGGCAATCTATCGACTTCACCCTTTTTCACCTGATAGCCGAGGGCCTGGATTGGGATGATTCGGCCGGAGAAATCCATTTTCTCAAATCATGCAAAACGGATTCACATCATATATTCTACGCTATGACGGCAGCGGCGAACCCGCCCTGGCCGAGCATACCTTTCCCCTGCATCCCTCTCAACCTGCGTCCCCTGCCCCGGTCGATGGCAAACTCTTCCTTGCCAGCGGTTTTTCCTCGCTTTTCAATGATAGCACAGTTCCCCTGTCACCCACCCTGCAGCTTAACGGCGATCTCGGCGCTTTTTCCTCTCCCCGACTTGCCGCCATTGCCA
>JALVAI010000058.1 GCA_027011235.1 Desulfobulbaceae bacterium | reverse complement strand
GCATATCAACGGGGAACGGTCGACCTGCGTCCGGTTGCAGGGAAAAAAAGAGGGAGAACGGACATTGTCATGGCCTGTGGCGTCATCCGCCGGGATGATATGGTCTACATTCAACAACGACGGGCCAATGATCTCTGGGGCGGTCTGTGGGAGTTTCCAGGTGGCCGTCTCGAGGAAGGTGATACACCGGAACAGGCCCTGCGCAGGGAAATTCTGAAAGAAACGAATTTTTCAGTTTTCCGGTTGCGCCCTCTTGCCACTGTTGTTCATCACTATACAAGATACAGGGTCACCCTGCATGGTTTTACCTGTTTGCCGCGAAAAAGTAGCAAAATACCTGTCCTTCATTCTGCCGAACGGTATGCATGGGTTCCTCTTTCCGGATTGGCGGATTTTCCTTTTTCTGCGGGTCAGAGGAAACTCCTTGGGGCTCTTGCTCGGAAAATTTCATAAGACTTCATGGTAACCAGGAAGTCCTGACGGCGCAACAAAGCTTGAAAATCAACAGTTTACATTAAAAAGACGAGTAAACCTGTTTTCGGGGAAAAACATGGAAAAATAGGTAATCCTACCTATTTTCTTTTTCTTTTTTTTTCATTATGAATACCTTTGGTGCTTTTTGGCGATAAATATTTTCCGTTTTTTCGGAAAATATTTATCGTTTTTCTTCAAAATAGCATACAATGGGTGCAAGAAACGCTTTGGGGGGGAAGGGTAATAAAGGGGAAAGATGGTGACGGATTTTCACGCAGAACTGCAGAAAAATCAAAAAGAAGTTGACCGGCTGGCCAGAAACTGGCGCACCCTGCTTGAGATCATGCCGGAGATGCTCCTTCTGATACGGGATGATTTTATTATAGAATATCAGAACAGGAGTGCTCGCGAGTGCTTTGGCGATCTTTGCGGCAAGCCCTGCTGCAAGGAGTTGCAACAGCTGTGCATGCAATGTTCTTCTTTGCCGGATACTGCCGAAAAAGCCACGTTGTTCAATCGTGAATTCAAGGAGGTTGTCATTCTCGGTGTGCCGGTAGAGTACACCGCTGTGCCGTTTTTTGGCTATACTGGAGAGCAGTTGTATATGGTGGTCATGCGCAATGTATCGGTACGCAAGCAGCATGAACGGGAAATTTTGGAGTTTAACAACAATATTGAGGTCATTCTCCAGAAAAAAATTCATGAATTGAAGGAAAGTGAGGCCAATCGTAAACGGCTTTCCCAGCAGCTCAACACCCTGAAGACCCAGCTCGGTTTTCATCATGAGGCCGACCGCATGGTCGGCAGCAGCCGTGTCATGCGTGAACTGCGGGAGATGATTCACCAGGTGGCGAAATCCGATGCAACCGTCCTGATTACCGGCGAATCCGGCACAGGCAAAGAGCTGGTGGCCAATCTACTCCGGGCCTGCAGTAATCGTGACACCAAGCCGTTTCTCAAGATCAACTGTAATGCCATTAATGATTCAATCCTGGAAAGCGACCTGTTCGGCTATGAAAAGGGCGCTTTTACCGGTGCCACCACCAGGAAAAAAGGAAAGTTTGAAATTGTCGACGGCGGCACTATTTTTCTCGATGAAATAGGCGATATCAGCCCGCGCATGCAGGCTTCCCTGCTCAGGGTCCTGCAAAACGGCGAGGTCGTCCGGGTCGGTGGCACTGAACCGGTGAAAATTGATGTACGGGTCATTGCCGCCACCAATGTCGATCTTGCCGAGGCGGTCAAGGAAAAAAGGTTCCGGCTTGATCTCTATTATCGACTCAACATTATCAATATCGATATTCCACCTCTTCGGGAGCGTAAGGAGGATATTGTCGAGCTGGTCTCCTATTTCGTCAAGCATTACCGGACCGCCTTCAAGAAGGAAATCGACTTTGTTCCCCAGTCTATAATTAACCGGCTTCTTCAGCATGACTGGCCTGGCAACGTGCGGGAACTGGAGAATCTTATCCAGCGGGCCGTACTCATGGCCAGGGACAAAATCATCACCGAGCAGGACCTGTTTTTTGACCAGAGTCTTGATGCCGATAGAGATTCCGGCTCCCTTGCCGCCCTGGAGGCAAAAATCGGCTTTCAGCCGCTGAAGGGCATTGTTGCTGAATTTGAAGGAGAGTTGATTCGCCGGGCCCTGAAAAAATGTAAGGGCAGTGTTTCCCGGGCTGCTGGTGAGCTGAAGATCGGAAAGACTGCGCTCTACGATAAAATGAAGCGGCATGGACTGTCCGCCAAGGAGATCAAAAGGGAGGTATTGAACAGTGGCTAACCACCTGCCGGAACTATTATTCAGGTGTTGTGGTTCCACGGAAAAGCCTTTGAAGAGTAAAGGGAATATTTTTTCCTTCCGGATTGATGAAAGGAGTAAAAATTGCATAAATTTTTCCCTGTAGAGAACTGGTAAAAACAGTGTTTTTCCGGCATCCTTACCCAGCCTGTTCCGATAATTGTGGAATCCAGGTTAAAGGCCGGGTTAAGCAAAGACTGAAATGGTGAACGTGCATACTGATATCTGTCCGCATTGGGAACAGGATGATCGCAGGTGTCTGCTGAGTTGTTCAGGGTTGTATCTACCTGTCCAGGAACACATTGATATTTACTGTCAGGGCGGCAACTATGGTTCCTGTTCCCAGTTTATCAACGGGGCGGATGTCGACGACACAGCCTCTGTTGCTCATGGACTGAATCTTCGTCGTTATTCGCGTGTACCGGCCCGTTTTTCCTTCCGACTTGCCGCGTGCGAGGCAGAAGGTGTCAACCGGATTCTGGACGATGCTGCCACCACCGTGGATCTCAGCCCCGGCGGCATTCGATGTGAATCGTATCGGTCTCTGGAAAAGGGGGCCAGAGTAATGTTCTCGCTCAATGGGGAGTTTTCCGACCCGCCCCTGCAGGGCATTGGCCAGGTAAAATGGTGCCATTCCCTGGAAAACGCCCCTCTCTACCATGCTGGCATCGCCTTTGCCGATCCGGCAGTTGCCCGCGCTATCCGCAAGCGTCTGGGCATTGTAAAAGACTAATTCTCTTATTTCCCGCCACTTTTTTCGATTACCCCACTTCCTGTCTCTTTCTCTCGTTCTTGTTGCACAGCGCTGTAACGTACTGCTCGGAGTTTCGCGCTTTATCTGTATCTATTTATTGTTGCCATCCAGGAAGTACATAATCCCTGCAGTCTACCCCTCCTTATCCTCCCCAAGGTCTTTGTATCTCTCGTGATCTCGATGTTATTTTCCCCTCGTCATCCCCGAGATTTTTTAGTCGGGGACAGGGATCCAGCAGGATTTATAGCCTTTGAATGCTCTTCCTGGATTTGCGCCCAACAGATCGCGGAAATGACAGAGTGGACAGACTGCGGAAATGATGGAGAGGGCAGGCTGTCGGAAAGATGGATACGGGAAGCACATAGAAGGATAACCCAGGAAAAAAACTGCATGACAAATGTATTAACATCCATGAAGTTTCCCGATTACACCACGTAATTCGGTTTTCCGGAAAACAGAACGTTTTGTATCTTGCTGTTTGTTCGATATTGTTAAGGGAAATTCCGTCTTTCCGTATGGTATTCCTGAAAAGCGTTCGTTTTTCCCGGAAACAGGAAGAAAAACGCAGCTTTTCTGTCATGCAGGGAAGGGCCGGGATACTTTTTTTATCCTGTTTTTTGTCCAACACTGAAAAAATATATCCAATGTGCCGGTTGCCTGTTTTTCATGTATTTTTAACCGGTTATCACGTCGCCCTTGTTCAGGTCTCGCACCGGATCCCATGGTTTTTTCAATATTTTTTAATAGAGAGAGAAAGTTTTTTTCTTGATGGCACGGATTATGAAAGAATGGAGGAGAAACAAGGAGTATAAAAGAGGAATAGTCGCACGCAAATACCATAAAAGGAGGAAGTGAGGAT
>JALVAI010000057.1 GCA_027011235.1 Desulfobulbaceae bacterium | reverse complement strand
AAAGCGGTGGAATATCGACTGAAAATGCTATTTTTCAGCGATCAACAGACTGTTGTGGGCATATGTCGTTTTCAGGGGTGGTTGGAGAGGGTGTTTTTTTGGGCAGCATGAGACAAAAGGTTGCGCCGCAGTCTGTTTCCGGCTCAAGCCATATTTCTCCTCCGTGTCGTTGGATCACCTGTTGAACAAAGTTCAGTCCCAGGCCAAAACCCTCCCGACCCGGCTCCTGCTTGCCCCGGTTGAATTTTTGAAAGATAAGATCACGTGATTCGGTCGGAACCCCCGGCCCCTGGTCGGATATACAGAGGATAAAATTTTCAGGCTCTTCAACTAGTTTAACGGTTATTTCCGTTTTTTCCGGGCTGAATTTAACAGCATTGTCCAGGAGATTAGTGATTGCCTGGAGCAGGAGAGAACCATCGCCGATAAGAGGTGTTGCCCTTGTTGGCAGGATTTGTTTGAGGGTGATGTTTTTTTGATTGGCAACCTGTTTGATCAGCTCGACAGCCTCGTTGATCAGGACAATGGGGTCAAGGGGCAGTTGTTTGATTTCCCGGCTGCCATGTTCCAGGCGGGTCACATCGAGAAAGTCTTCAATGAGTTTGTTCAGGCGCCTGGCCTGATCTGAAATTTTATCAACATAGAGCCGGTCCTCACCCTGTACGTTTCCGGCCAGCATTTCGGCGTAGCCGAGAATGACGGTCAGTGGCAGCTTCAGCTCATGGGAGACCACGGAGACGATTTCATCTTTCAGTTGCTCCAGCTCTTTTATTTCCGTAATATCGGTAAGAAGAGCCAGTACTCCATCAAATTCAATATCGTTGATAATCACCGAATGAATAGTGACCCGGAAGAATTTTTTGCGGCCATGCGCTGCCAGCCTGATGTCAAGGGTGCAGGAAGAACCTGGTTGTCTGGCAGGTGCTATGTCGGTGATGGATGGAATCTCCTGTGGCTGATCGTGATTTTCTTTCAGCAGATGGAAAAAGTCAGAAAGTTGCGGCAGGTCATCCCGGCGGGGAGAAAAGGTTTCCCAGAAGGTGGTGAACATGGCATTGGCCAGAATAACTTTTTCGCTTTTCCGGTCCCAGAGGATAAGGGGCGGTAGCTCTTTACTCAGGAGATTTTCGATAAAATGGTGCTGCAGGCTGAGCGCCTTGACCCCTGCCTGCAGCCGGGCCAGGTGCTGGCGTACGCCACCGGAGTCGGGTGGCGGCTCCAGGTTGAATATCTGGGTTGGTATATTGGTATAAATGAGTTGGAGTCCCTGGGCCAACTGGTTGTCAAGGCTGACCATCTCCGAGTATATCCTTCTGGCCGTCCAGATCCGTTCAGTGATCAGGTGAACGAGATAGCAGAGAATGAGAAAGAGAAGGGCAGGTACGGGATTAAAAAACAGGTTTTTGCGGAAGAATAGAATTGATGTGGGTATTATCACCAAGGCAAGAATAAGGTTGATAAGGAGGTTGAATTTTTCCGTTCTGCCCGGCCAGAGAAAAAGACAGAGAAAACCGGTGGCGAGAAAGGCAAGCCAGGGCAGGAGAGGGGCCGGCCGCAGCCATGTCTTCGTGACAAGGTTGTTGAGGACGGTGGCCTGGATCTCAACGCCCGGGGTCTGGAAATGGGTGGTAAACGGTGTAACATGGGTATCGCCGATACCAATGGCCTCGGCCCCGACAAGGACGTATCTGTTTTTAAAGAAATCTGCCGGAATTTTTCCTTGGAGAACATCTATATAGGAGAGATAGAGAAAGGTGTGTTCCGGCCCGTAGTGATTGATCAGTAAAGGGGCATCGGGGAACTGTTGTTGTGGCTGGCCGGCGGCCCGGGCCATGACCAGGGCGAAAGCGGGCAGGAGCCCGCTGTCGGTTTTTTGCATGAGCCTGGCCTTGCGGACAATTCCGTCCCGGCCGAGAATTATTTCAATGTGGCCGGAGCCAAAACAGTTGTTCAGCGTTGGAGCGGGACCAAGGATTTTTTTATCGTTATTGCGCACCGAGGCCAGAACGACCGGTGGCGCTGTTTTCATGGCCTGGTTAAACAGGTAATCCTGAGGGCTCTTTTCACTGAAGAGAAAATCAAAACCGATTACCCCTGCCTGGTGTAAACGTGCGAGCAAGCGGGCATGAAGCCGGCGGGGAAATGGCCAAGGTCCCAGTACTGCCAGGCTGTCATCATCAACCCCGATAATGATGATATCCTGGCTGGGTTGTATGGGGCCGCGCAGAAGAAACAGCCCATCCAGGGTCTTGTTTGAAAGCGATGCAACAATGCCGGTGATCGACAACAGGCCCAGGAGAAGGGCAGCTGCAAGCAGGGGTACCAGGCGGTTCAACACGCTTTTTATTGTTATTTTCCGCAGTCCGCTACAAGATGATTGCCAGGGCGATGAAACCAAGCACGGCTATCCCGTGGGGCAGCCATGAAGATTCGGCTTCAACGGTCATTGCCTGGGGAGGTGTCCAGGGGCTTGTCAGACCGTCTTTCGTTATCGAACGGATACGGACGAAATATTTGCCGTTGACCAGTTGAAAATTGATGGGATAGGAGGGTGCTTTCAGGTTGTCATCCTCCGCAATCAGGTCGTTAAATGATTTGTCGGTGGCGATCTGGATCATGTATCCTGCCGCGTTGGCCATGGCCGGCCAGCGGAGGGTGATTTTTCCATCCTTTCCCTGGGGTGAGGTGTTCAGGCTGCCGAGCTTCGGCCGGGCCATTATTTGCCAGCTCAAAGGGGAGGAAAATAGGGTTGTAAAACCATCATTTGTTGCCAGCTGCACGCGGAAGAAATATTTTCCCGGTTTGAGCTCAGGCGTGATGTAAAAATCCTTTGTGGTCTGCTCCTTGTCAATCAGGTGGGTAAAATTGGGATCTGTTGCCAGTTGGATGTTGTAGTGGTCAGCAAGATCGGAGCGCAACCAGCGAACCTTGACCGTTGAGGTAAAGAATTTTCGGTTCGTTTCAGGGCTGGAAATAATGGGCGCCCCGGGATTGGTCCGTATGTGGAGAACAGCCGGACCCGTGGGCAGACTTTCAAATCCCTGTCGGTCGGTCGCGGTTACAAAAAGAAAATAGCTGCCATCGGTCAGCGTGGACAGGGAAAAATTTCCCCCCGGAGGGGCGGATTGTTCTGTCAGGGTGTTCATGCCTTGCCGGTCGCTTGTAACCCGCAGACGCATGGAGCGAATATTGTTCTGCCTGGGAGCGGAAATAACAACGGGCAGGAGACGGTAGATATCCTTCAGCTCAGGCATCTTCGGGCTTGGCGGCAGGGCATGCGGTGGTGCCGGTGGTTTTCCTTTTTTTACTTTGGCTCCCTGTCCCTTGGCGACCAGGACCTCTTTGCCAGCAGCGCTGAGGGCTACCCGTCCTCTGAGGGTTTCGACAATATTTGTCTCCGCGTCTTCCACCTTCAGGCGAAACTCGGTGCCTCGTATACCGGTAATCGCCATCGGGGTCCTGGTCCTGAAGTGTTCATTGGGTTTGAGTTTCCTCTCAATGGCATTGGTCATTCTTCCGCGATTTAGAAAAAATTCCGCCTGCAGGTTGTTATCGGCAAGCCGCATCAGGTAGACCAGCAGCATCTTTGACTCAGGCCCTATGCGGGAGTGTTTGTTGTCGGGATATATCAGATGGACATATTCATCATCCCGAGTAACGACCGTCTGGCCGGGAAGAACACTATCACCCTTGTGGAGCTGTTGAGTTTGGTTTTGCCTGGTAACAAGCCGGGGCGCACCCTTGACGGAAATGACTTTGGCCGACACCTCTTTTGTGCGCAGGATTGAAAGCGGCACCTGTAGAGTGGTATCGGCATAGATAATATATGGCGCTGCAAGCCCGTTGATACCGGCAATGGTCTTCCAGTCCGATGGCCTGAGGCAGTACTGTCGGGCAATTCGGATCAAATTTGTCCCTTTTTGTACATGCAGAGGCACCAGTGTCTGTGCCTCGGCCAACAGAGAAGAGGGCAGGAAAAGGAGGAAAAAGAATACCAGCAGAAGAGTGACGGATGCCGGTGACCGGCGTCCAGATGCATTACAGGAGCACATAGGTTTCTTTCCGGATTTGAAAATTAAAAGGTCGAAATGTTATCAGTAAGTTTGTAGCCGATCCCCGGCACCGCCTGCAACTGCAGGGTGGTGACATCACGGGATTTTAATTTTTTCCGTATGTTGGCGATGTGCATCACCAGTGCCTTGGTCTGGGAATTGGGGTCATATCCGAGTATTTTTTCCAGAATGATCCCATGCGGGACCACCTGATTGATATGTTCGGCCAGGAAATAGAGAATATTAAACTCCGTTTTTGTCAACACCACCTTGGACCCGTCGGCCAGGGAAACTTCTCTGGCAAGCGGATCAATGGTCAGTGGGGCAATGGTAATGGCGCGGGGATTGTCGACCGATTGCGCATTTCCTGTTCTCTGCAGGATGGCCCGCACCCTGGCATACAGTTCCCGTAGACTGAAGGGCTTGGTAACATAATCATCGGCGCCAAGATCAAAACCTTTAAGCTTTTCTTCAACCCGGTTCTTTTCGGTCAGCAGAATCACCGGTACGGAGATATTGTCCCGGCGCAGTTTTTCCAGCAGCGTCAAACCGTCCACATAGGGAAGGATGACATCAAGGATGATGATATCCGGTTGAAATGAGGCGATCATTTCAAGCCCCTGGTTTCCGTCCTCGGCAACCGCGGCCCGCATCCCCTGGGATGAAAAGAAAAAGCGCAGCATTTCGGCAATGCCGGCATCGTCTTCGATGATCAGGATGTTGGAATATTGATGTTTGGGCATGATGAAATAAGAGCCACGTTCTGTCTGGGTTGTTTTGACGCTGTGGGTCCAACCGGCATAATTCCGGTCACTTAACATTACACGTTATCAGAGTGCCTTGCAAGATGTTTTCCCCGACGCCGGGGATATGCGCCATTTGTCTTTGAGGTGGCAGGACTGAGGAAGCAGTACCTTTAATGTAGAGAGAGGTTTACCGGTAGTAACCGATCCCGCTCAGTAGGGCGTAGCCGATGAGCCAGAAGACCATGAACAGGACTACAGTTTTTTGTTGCAGCTTCTGTCTGGGGAGGAAAAACAGGGCCATGACCAGGGCGAGAGGCACGAGAACTCCTGCCCAGAGGGGAGGGAAATAGCGCAGCAGTTCCTGCAGGCCCAAAAAGAACCAGGGGCCGGCAATATGGGTAAGCCCGATCCGGTCGGGCTCCATGGGCGCTTTGAGCAGTACGGCGCCGGCAAAGACGGCAAGGGTCATGGGAATATGGTGGGCCAGGGAGGCGCGGTATCGGTGCAGGTGTGTCCAGAGACAGAGACAGCCCAGGGCCATGAGTCCTATCAGGTGGTTGGCGTACACCTTGAGCACTCCATTTGCGGCAATATCAAAGAGAAGGCTGTTGATCGGTTTGCCAATGACCGGGATGGAAAGGGCAATGTGTTCGGCAATGGCGCCGGCCGCGGAGCCGGTGGCATCGCCCCGCAACACATATCCGGTAAAGAGCAGGAGAAGACCGATCGGTATGCTTGCCGTAAGCCTTATCCAGGTCAATCGGTCGGGACCGGGTCCTTTTTTGATAATAACGGCGATCAGGTGACAGAGAAGCAGGAGAAAAAAGGCCTGACTGGAATAAAAATGCAGGGAACGCCAGAATGAACCATAGGGAGCGACCAGTTCCAGGGTAGCTGTAGAGTAGAAGGGATCAGCGGGGTCGTATTGAAGGGCAAGGACGATTCCGGAGAAGATGGAAATGTAGAGGCAGATCAGGGCTCGGCCGCCCCAGCGGGACTTGGTGAAGGCCCGTATGATTGTTTTGCCGGAAAGCACCATTACAGAGTAACGACATAATCTTTGATTGTGCCATCGCTGTTTTTCCGTACTTCAACGGCAAGGGCTGGGAGACGACGTTTGGCCGGACCGTGCAGGACCTTGCCCTGGCGGGTAAACCGGCTCTGATGGCAGGGGCATTCAATGATCCGTTTGTCTTCGAGATAAGAGACCCGGCAGCCGAGATGGGTGCAGGTGCGGGAAACGGCAAAGGGTTTTTGGGGATCATTAAAGAGAATAAATTCACGCTCGGCGTGATAGCCGGACAGGGGCAGGGGCGCGGCAACGGTTATATAACGGGGCCTGGGGGGTATTTTATGGCCCAGAAAGCGCAGCAGGGGATAGAGCAGGCAAAGGGACAGGGCAGCTCCTGCCCACTTCAGGCAACGGTCAAGAAAACTTCGGCGCTCTTTTTGGATGTCGGCCTCAGTCGTTTTGGTCGGCATGATACGCATTCTGTAAGGCCAGGCGGACATGGTCTGGAACCAGACCGGAGATGTCTCCATGGTGCTTTGCCGCATCTTTAATGATACTTGAGCTGATGTAAATCCAGCGCAGACCGGTCATCAGGAAAACCGTGTCCACCTCGCGGGCAAGTTTTCTGTTCATCAGGGCAAGCTGAAATTCATAGTCAAAATCGGACACGGCCCGCAGGCCGCGGACAATGGCGCAGGCCTTTTGGGATACGGCATAATCGACAATAAGGCCATCGGTGGCATCAACCCCCACTCTGTCGTCATCGGGGCCAAAGCATGCCCTGATCAGCCGGATACGTTCTTCAAGGGGGAATAACGGCTGTTTGCCGACATTGATTGCCACGGCGATTATGACCCGGTCAAAGAGGTTCAACGCCCGTTCGACAATGTCAAGATGACCATTGGTGATAGGATCAAAGGTGCCGGGATAGACGGCCACTGTGGGTTCGGAAGAGGGAATTTTCGGACAGTGTGAGAGCGGGCACATAATTCAATCATCGGGAAGAGGGGGTATAGAACCATAAATGATCACAGGATTTGTAACCATGTGTTTTCATATACTTTATACTTGTAAGTGGTCAGGGGTGCCGTAGATTCGTGCAGGCGCGACTGGTCGCTATAGCCCACTATGCGGACAGTCGCGATCGTGCGAATATGCGGTGCCCCTGATCACTTACGTAGAGCCAGATGCCGGTTTCACCATAGCTCCGGTTGTCGAGAAGCTTCAGCCGTTTCAGGTGGTTCGGCAGCAACTGGTTTTTTTTCTCTTCAACAAGGACAATTCCATCACCTGTGATCAGTTCAGAATCTTCTACCATTTCCAACATCCTCTTTGCCAGGTTTTTTTCATAGGGAGGATCAAGGAAAACCAGGTCAAAGCAGGATTCGGCCGGCAGGCGGGCCTGCAACCGGGCAAGACTTGAGCTTTTTTTTAGATCGAGTTGAAAGGCACGCGCCCGGGCATCGGGAAAACAGTGACGCAGATTGTGGGCGATAATCTCCAGAGCGGTGCGATCGCGGTCAACAAAAACTACCGACTCCGCTCCCCGGCTCAAGGCTTCAAGTCCATAACTTCCGGTACCGGCAAAGAGATCAAGAACCCTTGCCCCGGCAAGGCGTTCGGCCAGGATGTTGAAAACAGCCTCACGGACACGGTCGGTGGTCGGCCGCAGACCATGGTTTTTTTTGCCCGGACCTTTCAGGGAGTGCCCTTTGGCTGTACCGCCGGTGATCCGCATAACAGACCAGATGGGTTTTCAGGATTCCTGATTCTCTTCAAGACGGGCCAGGATAGTTTCCCCGGCCCGAACCTGCTCGCGCAGGGCGGTTTCCACTTTCGTGTCGGGAGGCAGGTACAGATCGACCCGGGAGCCGAAACGGATGAGGCCGTATCGCTCACCGGCTGAAAACTTGTCATTTGTTTCCGCTCGACAGACAATGCGACGGGCAATAAGACCTGCCACCTGGACAACGGTGTAGGGAATGCCGGTTTCCGTGACCAGGGAAACTGCGCAGTATTCATTGTGAAGAGCCGCCTTGTCCTTGTCGGCGGAATAAAATTTTCCCGGTTTGAATGAGACGTTTTTGACCGTGCCGGCAAGGGGAATCCGGTTGACATGAACATTAAAAACATTCATGAATATTGAAATCTTCAGGCTTTTTCCAGCGAAAAAACGGTCATCATCGACCTCTTTGATGCAAATGACCCTGCCGTCCGCCGGACAGATTACGGCCCCTGGATCATTCGGGGTAACCCGTGTTGGATCGCGGAAAAAATAGATGATAAATATCGTAATGATCAGGCCGGCAAGGGCGAGAACAACCGGTCCGGTCAGGGCCAGGATAAAGGTGATAAATCCGGCCAGGGCGATAAAGGGGTATCCTTCCCGGGCAAGGGGCATGTGTTCTTTTTTCATGGAGTATACACAGGCGGAGAAAAGAGGCAGGGGAAAAAATCAGAAAAGGCATGGCGCCCAGCCATGCCTTGTATTCTGCCGGAGCAGATCATCTGTAACCTATTCCTTCCCTGGTCAGTTTTTCGGCGCCCTGGCCATGGCGATTGTTCCCGTGCGGACAATTTCCTTGATGCCGATAGGGCGAAGGATGTCAATGACGGCCTTGATCTTGCTCTCCGGCCCGGTAATTTCCACGGTATAAGTTGTCGGGCTGACATCAACAACCTTACCGCGAAAGATATCGATTACCCGCAGGACCTCGGCCCTGGTGTTTGCCTCGGCCTTGACACGGATAAGGACCATTTCCCGCTCGACAAATTCACCTTCGGTGATGTCGGTAACCTTGATAACATCAATCAATTTGTGGAGCTGTTTGGTGATCTGTTCGACAATGGAGTCATCTCCACGGGTGACCAGGGTCATGCATGAGACTCTGGGATCCAGGGTCTCGGCCACGCAGAGGCTTTCAATGTTGAAACCACGGCCGCTGAACAGGCCGGTCACCCGGGAGAGAGCGCCCGGTTTATTCTGGAGTAATACGGAAAGTGTATGTTTCATTGATTTTTCCTGTACCTTATATTCTTAACTGGAGCGTCGCGGGTTGTCCTCAGACAAGCAGCATTTCCGTTGTTGCCTTACCAGCCGGAACCATGGGGAAGACACCTTCTTCCCGGCTGACGGCAAAGTCCATGATAACCAGCTTGTCCGTGGCCAGGGCCTCCTGAATGACCGGTTCGACCTCATCTTTTTTTGTTGCCCGCAAACCTACGGCCCCATATGCCTTGGCCAGTTCGACAAAGTCCGGGGTGATCTCCATGACTGTGGCTGAGTAACGTTTATTGTAAAACAGCTCCTGCCACTGGCGAACCATGCCCAGATAACCGTTGTTGAGAATAGCCACCTTGACCGGGGCGTTATACTGACGGGCAGTGGCAAGTTCCTGGATATTCATCTGAATGGAACCATCACCGGCAACATCGATGACGGTTTTGTCCGGAAAGGCCAGTTTGGCGCCGATGGCGGCGGGCAGGCCGTATCCCATGGTGCCCAGGCCACCGGAGGTCAGCAGGCGTCGTGGTTCGTTGAATTTGTAGAACTGGGCGGCCCACATCTGGTTCTGGCCGACCTCGGTGGTGATAATCGCATCGCCGCCGGTTAGTTTGTTGAGGACCTCTATGACATACTGCGGTTTGATGATATCACCTTCATCGCGATAGGTCAGGGGATGTTTTTCGTCCCACTGGCGGACCTGATCGAGCCAGGGCTGATGTTTTTCTCTCATTGCCTTTTGCTCAAACTCTTTTGAGTCATCAAACCAGCTGTTCATTGCCCGCAGGGCATGCTTGCAGTCGGCAACAATAGGGATGTCGACGTCTACATTTTTGCTTATGGAGGTCGGGTCTATGTCAATATGGATAATCTCGGCATGGGGGGCAAAGGCATCCAGCCGGCCGGTGACACGGTCGTCAAACCGGGCGCCGACAGCGATCAGCAGGTCGCTCTTGGCCACGGCCATGTTGGAGGCATAGCTGCCGTGCATGCCAAGCATGCCCAATGAGAGTGGATTGGTACCAGGAAAGCCGCCAAGTCCCATCAGCGTCATGGCGACCGGCACGCTCAGTTTTTCCGCCAGCTCGGTCAGCTCCTTGTTCGCGTTGGAGAGGATGACGCCACCGCCAATATATAGCACGGGACGTTTGGCCTTCAGGCAGGCCTTGCATGCCTTTTCCACCTGTCCGGGATGGGGATCAACGGTGGGTTGGTAGGTCTTCATCTTGATCGGTTTTCGCTCCGGAAAAGACATCATCGAGGCAACAACGTCTTTGGGCAGGTCAATAAGTACCGGTCCGGGCCGTCCGGAAGATGCAAGGTAAAAGGCCTCCCGAATGGTCGCCACCAGCTCGTTTGGGTCACTGACCAGATAATTATGCTTGGTACAGGGACGGGTAATGCCGACGATATCAACCTCCTGGAAGGCGTCATTACCGATCAGGGCCCTGGGCACCTGTCCGGTGAAGACCACAACAGGAATGGAATCCATGTAAGCGGTGGCAATGGCGGTTACCCCGTTGGTTGCTCCAGGGCCGGAGGTCAGCAGGGCCACACCAACTTTACCGGTGGCCCGTGCGTAGCCGTCGGCGGCATGGACGGCGCCCTGTTCATGCCGGACCAGAACGTGTTTGATGTCGGAATCGAGCAATTCATCATACAGATCAATAACCGCACCCCCGGGAAATCCGAAGATTGTATCAACTCCTTCTTCCTGCAGGCATTTTATAATGGCCTGCGAACCTGTTATTTTACTCATCGGGTTATCCTTTTACGTTGTTGGCTCAAACATACCGGCAGCCGGATTGGGGCCACCTTGAAAAATTGCCGCCCGATCTCTGCGTCACAGAAAAATGAAAAATGCTCACATATATCTAATATGCTGCGCTTTTTAATTTTCCTGTTCCTTGACCTCGAACGAAAATTCTAATTTTTCAAGTCACCCTTGGGTTAATATCTCAGTAATCAGGGGTCGATTGATATTTCTATAAACCTGACAAGGGGACGTTTCACCTGAAAATACTGAAGAGTAACGGCAAAATATATAAAAGATGAAATATCCTGTCAAGGTCTAAAGAGTTTGTCAGGAAAGAGAATTCTTCCTGCTGGCATAAAAAAACAGGTGAAATATCTTGACGGCCCCAGGAAGTGATGTTCATCAAATTGGTCCATAAGTCCTTATGTCTCTTTTTTTTCCGTGTCCGCCTGACGACAGGGCAGGGTGAACGAGAAGATTGCGCCGCCTTCCGGGTTATTTTCCGCCCAGATCCTGCCGTTGTGATCGCTTATAATCTGTCGGCAGATGGCCAGACCCAGACCGGTGCCGCCGGAGCCGGTTTTGGTTTGGGAACTCTGGATAAACTTATGAAAAATCGTCTCACATTCATCTTCAGGGATTCCGACCCCCTGGTCCTTGACCATGACTTTGAGAAAGCGTTGGTCATTTTCCAACACCATACAGGTCTCAAAAGTAATCCGTCCGCCGGGTCTGGAAAATTTCACGGCGTTTGACAGCAGGTTGCGCAGCACCTGGTCGATTCTGTCCCGGTCAAAGAACAGGCGCCTGCATTCAGGACCGATTCGTTTGTCTATGCGAAGCTGTTTTTCTTCGGCAACCGGAGTAAACTCAGCCAGCACAATATCGATCTGTTCTTCTATGTTATTAAGCCGGTGCGTATAGTCCATTTTGCCCGATTCCAGCTTGGCCAGATCAAGCAGATCGTTCAACAGGGTCATCAGTCGATCACCACTGGCGGCAATTTCCGTAAAGTATTCCAAGAGTTTGTCCCGTGATACCTTGTCTATGCGTTTTCTGCCGAACTGGGCGTAACTGAGAATTCCATGCATGGGGGTACGCAGCTCGTGGCTCATGTTGGCTAGAAATTCCGTTTTCGCCCGGTTGGCAAATTCTGCCGCATCCCTGGCGGCAACGGCCTCTATGGCCATTGCTTCCAGTTCCCTGTTCTTGGCCGCGATTTCAAGGGTTCGCTCCCTGACCTTTTCTTCCAGCTCCCGGCGGTGGCCGGCCAGCAGGAGGTCCCGCTGTTCGATTTCCATGAGCATGTTGTTGAAGGCATCTGTAATAAGGCCGAATTCGTCCTTGCGGTTTTGTTGCATGCGATGGGTGTAGTCTTTTTTGACCGTGACATATTCCATTGTATTGACAAGGTCCAGGAGAGGGGCGGAAAAGACCTTCTGCAGAATTGCCGCCAGGACAACGACAACGCCGAAAATAAGAAAAAATGCGCCAGCCAGGGAACTGTAATAACTTCTCAACAGGGCCCGAACCTGATTCATATTGTCAACAAGATGGATAATGCCAATGGTTTCACCATCTTTTGTCAGTTTTTTAAAGAGATGCAGATGGCCCGCTGAATCAATGGAATGGATTTCAGCAGCTCCGCTCCCGGACAGTATTTTGTCGACAATCCGTTGGTGCGCACGTTTTCTGACATCAGTCGCCTGCCATGGAGCATCTCCGGAACTCCACCTGGCAAAAACCCGTCCCTGCCGGTCGTGAATACATGCCCCTATGATGTCCGGTTTGATCTTGAGTGAGGCGAGAATCTTTTCGGCCGCATCTTTGTCCTGGAAGAGAATGGCGGCGCTGCTGTGCCATCCTGCCATATCGGCCATGGAACGAAGTCCGTCGATTGCCGCGGCCGTGGCGAGCCGTTTTTCCTTGATTCCCACCAACCCCAGGGCAAAAAGCAGGGTGATCGCCGCAGTACAGGCCATGATGAGAATTAATTTTATTCGGATGGGCAGATCGGTAAATCGTAGGCTCATTGTCGGTGGTCTCCCCTGGACGGATGGACGATGGCTGCCAGTTCAAGAAGAGAGGAGCTGAGCTTGAGGCCTGATCTGCGGACCGCCTCAGGATTGATGCGAAAGCGTATCCTCCCCTGCTTGAGGAAAAAGGTTATCATCCCGCCTGCCCGGGTGAATTCGCCCGTTTCTCCTATGGTCAGGACCGGCCTGCTTTTGACGGCTTCCATAATTCTTTTCATGTTGGCCCTGGTTTCCCTGTTCACAAACAGCA
>JALVAI010000056.1 GCA_027011235.1 Desulfobulbaceae bacterium | reverse complement strand
CGCCCATTTACGCTCCTCCATCTCGACCCGCAGCTGCTTATTGGCCTGCTCAAGCTCGGCTGTTCTGAGTTTGACCCGCAATTCGAGCTGGTCTCTGGCCTCTTCCAGTTCCGCCTCCTTTGTCTGTAGTTTACTGATGGCGCCGGCAAGGAGTTGCTGTTTTTCCCGCATCGCCTTGCTGGCGTTGGCACGGCTGTTTTCCACCAGGCAGGCCAGAATAAAGATGAGCAGGTAGGATGGGATAAAGCGGATGGAAAAATCCCGGCTGTTGTACACGCTTACGGTGTCGCTGAGCAGGTCGATTATCAGAAAACCGGTGCAAAAGGCAAAGAGGATGCCAGTCGCCAGGGCGCCTTTTTTAAAGCCGAGCAGGTACAGGGAGAACAGGGGAAAGGTATAGAGCCACATGAAGGCGGTGGTATTGACACCGCCGGTGAAAAAGAGAAAGCAGAAGAAGAGCAGGATTATCGAAACGCCGACCTTGGCGACAAGGGGCTCTTTACCGGTCCGGCGGAGATAAAAATAAAGGCCGCAGAAAAAGGCGGCCATACCGAAATCTATTATTCCCAGAGGCCGGTCGTGCTGGACCAGGGCAACGGTGCCCATGACCAAAAGAACCAGAAAACCGAGAAAGAGAAAGATGTTGATAAGGACAATTTTTCTCCTGGTTTCGCTGTCGTGGTATTCCCGGATCCCGCTGTGAAAAAAGGAGTGCATTTATCCTCCCCAATCTGTTTGGCCGTAAAAATGGACGTGAAATCGACATGTTTTGCAAAAGGCGACCTGGAAAAAGGACGCATGTAACACGACGGAGGAAAAAAAATGACTCCGGTTTGGGCAGTTGGTAATAGTGGAGATGGTCAACTGTTTACCAGCCTCGGGTAGCAAAGTCTCGGCATCTGGTTCAAGAAAAAAGGTTTGATTTTCGTGGTGGCGTCGTAAAAATTTCGATCTGCTGCGTCGTATGTCCTGTGGCGATTCGAGGGCATACTATATGTATGGCCAAGACCTGCCACAGGACGCTATTCATAGTATATTTGTGTTTTTACTGAGCTATCTTTAAGTATTGTCCGGACTTTTTACGAGTTTATCTTTTGTGGTTATAATACAATAAATAGAAGTATTTTTGTATATAAAAACCGGCTGTTGGCAAGCTGTACGATAATTTTGCAACAGGTTGCGGTGGGGTCAGCTTCCCGCTTTGATTATCTTTGCCAACTCCTCGGCCCGGGACCGGGCGATGGCAAGCACCTCATCGTCCGGCCGTCCCTGCCATTCCACCGGTTCGACAAACTGCCATTTCAGTTTTTCGGTGAGTGTGTCCAGTTCCCGTTGCGCTCCCCCCGACCAGCCGAAAGAGCCAAAACGCAGCACCTGTTTGTTCCATACCTTTTTACGGCCGAACATGTCCAGGACCCAGGCCATGGGAGGAAACATCCGGTACTCGTATGTTGGCATGCCGATGATCAGACCAGCGGATTTCCAGGCCGATTCCAGGATAAACCCGACATGATCCTCGGGCACCCGGTGAATATGGACCGGCAAACCCTGGGCGCGGACGCCCTGGACCATGGCACTGACCACCTTTTGAGTGTTACCGTACATGCTGGACCAGAGAACGGTAATCTCCGGCTCGGCAGGCCCGTTCATGTAGCCGGCAAAACGTTCATAGGCGCTGATGATGGCCATGGGGTTTTCCCGCCAGACAATACCATGGGAAGGGGCGACCATTTTGATATCCAGATCCTGGATTGCGGCAACGGCCTTGGAGACAAACATGGACAGGCCGCCGATGATATTGGCGTAGTAGCGCAGGGCCTCACGCATGAAAAAATCGTGCTGCTCCGAAGACAACTGGTCATCGAAAATAATATCCTCGATGGTGCCGTAGGAGCCAAAGGCGTCGCAGGAAAATAGAATTCCCGATGACCGCTCGTAGGTGAACATGGTTTCCGGCCAGTGCAGGTTCGGGGCCTCGTAAAAGGTTAACACCTTTCCTCTACCCAGGTCCAGGGTGTCGCCGGTTTTGACAATATGGATGTTTTGGTCAATACCGCAAAAGGCCTTGAGCACCCCGGCTCCTTTTTCGGTGATGAAAAATTCAAGATCTGGATTTTTTTTGTAAAAGGCAGGCAGCCAGCTGGTATGGTCCGGTTCCATGTGGTTGATGATCAGGTAGTCCACATCCGTGGCCTTAAGTGGTATGGAGGCCAGTTCCCGTTCAAACTGGGCCGGTTTGTCGTCAACATCCTCGGTCAGATCGATAATGGCTGTTTTTTCGCCGGAAACAACGTAGGAGTTGATGGAAATGCCGTCGGGCATGGGCCACATACCTTCGAACAGCTGATTGTTTTCCAGATTTATTCCCAGGCGATAAATGCCATCCGTCATTGTTGTCGCTTTCATGATGCCCTCGCTGTTGTTGGAGTTATGGTACGTTTAATCCGGGTTTTGTTTGTGGAATCTGCAGAAAATAAATATGGTCGGAAGGATTTTACCTGGCCGGGTCCTTGGCCCGGTTTATTATCTGCCGGTTTTTCTCTTGCAGAAAACTGTCTCCATGGGCCAGGCTGTTGGATTTTTTTGCCAGTGCCAGCGCCTGATTCCTGCGTCCCTGCTCCAGCCTGACCTCGGCGAGTTGTGACCAGAGATAGCCATCCTTGGGGGCAATACGCAGGCCCCGTTCAAGGACCTGGGCCGCTGCATCGGGTTTGCCGCTGCGCAGTAAGGATGCGGCCCGGGCCCGGATTTTTTCAGTAAGAGGGTTGATCCTCGGGACGGACGCCGGAACCGGCGGCGGTGTCATGCCATGTTCATCAACGGCTTGTTCCGGTGGCCGGTGGTATGGGGTGGCAACGGGCGGGCGGGGCACACATCCGTAACCGATGAGGAGGCAAAGGGTAAAGGCCGCTGAAAGTGTCAATGTCTGTTTCATTGGAAGATCCTTAAGAGTTGGCGAATTCCCTGGTGCAGGGTTTGTTCAAGCGTATTCGTGGGTTGGGTTGCCGGCTGTTTGGAAGACCGGGCCGGGGCGACTTCTGTGCAACCAGTGACCGGCGGCAGGATCCCACCGCGAATAAAGGGCAGGAGTGTTCCCTGCCGGCATTGATCGGCAAAGAGTTTGCCGTTATCAATATCGGAAAAGTAGAAATCGATATTCTCCGGCGGCTCAGGAGCAAGGGGGCGTGTTGCTATTTTTTTCATCAATTCTGCCCAGATGCGCAGAGCGCCGCTTGCGCCCGTGAGCCCGGTCGGCCTGTTATCATCCCGGCCGACCCAGGCAACAGCCACATGGGAGCCGGTAAAACCGGCAAACCAGGAGTCGCGTTGATCGTTGGTGGTTCCTGTTTTCCCTGCGACTATCAGACCGGATGGCAACAGGTGACGCAGGGAGGCAGCGGTCCCGGTCCGGGTAACCTCCAGCAGAGCGTTGGTGAGACAGAAAACCGGCGCCGCCCTTGCCGCCTGCTTCACGGTGAGTGGGTAGTGCCGGAGAATATGCCCGTTCTGGTCCATGACGGTGAGGATGGTCCGCACGGGGGTCCGGTAGCCGCCGGCGGCAATGGTCTGATACATCTGCAGGACATTGATGGGGCTGACATCGACCGCGCCCAGCAGCAGGGACGGGTAGGGAGGTAAAGACTCGCTGATTCCCAGCCCATGCAGGGTATTGATAACCGAATCAAGGCCGAGTTCCATCCCCAGCCTGACGGTCGCCACGTTCAGGGAATGGACCAGCGCCTGTCTGAGCGTCACCGGCCCGTGAAAGGTCTTGTCGTAGTTCTGTGGCTCCCATGCCTTGCCTTCCAAGGGAATAGTGATCGGGGAGTCATCCAGCAGGCTGAGCAGATTGAACCTGTCCGGCCGGCTGAGGGCATTTAGGTAGATTGCCGGCTTGATGACAGAGCCGAT
>JALVAI010000055.1 GCA_027011235.1 Desulfobulbaceae bacterium | reverse complement strand
AACAGCATTAAAACGCACCTCGGAAAAGGCGGAAAAACTCTTGGCCAGAAAACAGAGCGAAGATTCAAGCGCCGCCTTTATCGGCGCCATGTAGCCGTAATTTTCCGCTGCCATTCTGGTCGTGGAGATGGAGATGGTGACCACGGAACCATCCTTTGCCAGCAACCCCTTGAAATGATTGGCAATGGCTATCAAAGAGAAACAGGAGATATCCACGGCCTGGAGAAAATCCCTTTTCAGGGTCTGGTGAAACGGCTTGATGCCATCGGAATAATTGGCAAAGGCGATGGAATGGACCAGCCCGGCCACCGGCTGGTCAATGTCAGCGGCAATCTCATCCCTGACCCGGACGATATTGGCCTCATCCTCAACATCACAGATAAAAACCGGACTCTTTGGAAAAAGTCTACTCGCTGCCCGCGCCCGTTCCTGTGAGCGGACCACATGGATCACCTCGGCCCCGGCATCAACAAGGACCCTGGCAATGGCACAGGCCACCGATTTCTTGTTGGCAAGGCCGAAAACGACTATTTTTTTTCCTTTCAGCGCCAGAAAATCCATGTCAGTCTTTTTTCACCATGCAGGAAAAATCAACCTGTACCGCCACCCTGGCATCGACCCGGACAGCGCCCCGAAGAAACCAGGCCGGGCCGACCTTTTCCCTGATTTTCGCCTCGATGGCGATGGTTGTTCCCGGCCTGACCTCCCGTTTGAACTTTGCGCCCTGGATCCTGGCCAGCACCGGCAGCCCTTCGGCCGGGCCGGACTCTTCCGAATTCCTGGCGATCAGAACAGCGCCGGCCTGGAATACCGCCTCGCAGAGCAGCACCCCCGGCATGAGCGGATAACCGGGATAATGGCCGCGAAATATATCCAGGTCGGGATCAAGATATTTTTCAGCCCTGATCTCCTGCCCGCTCAGTTCGACAACCCGGTCCAGCCAGAGAAACGGCGGCCGGTGCGGGATTGTCTCTTTGATAAAGTCCGGGTCCGTCACATCCATCACAGGCCACCGGTGACCTCGAGGACACTGCCGTTGATATAGGCCGCATCTTCGCCTGCCAGAAAAAGGACGGCAGCGGCCACCTCTTCAGGGGTGCCGAAACGGCGGGCCGGAACCATCTTTGTATACTCCCTGAGTTGAGACTCGGTCAGTCCCTGGAGAAAATCCGTGTCGATGAAACCGGGCGAGACACAGTTGACGGTGATCTTTCGCTTGGCAACCTCCTTGGACAGGGCCTTCATCATGCCGACCTGACCGGCCTTGGAGGCGGCATAGTTGGCCTGGCCGGCAAACCCGAGATGTCCCATGGGCGAGGTGATAAAGATAATGCGGCCATATTTCCGCTTCATCATCAGCTGGACTCCAAACTTGGCCATGGTGTAACATCCGGTCAGGTTAACATCTATGACCCGCTGCCAGTCTTCCCGTTTCATCATGGCCAGGGCGCCGTCCCGGCGGATACCGGCGCAGGCAACCAGAATATCCAGGGTTTCAAACTCTTCTTCCACCCGGAGATACAGCTCCTCGACCGCACCATAATCGCTCACATCCACCCGGTGCAGCTGCAGCAGCTCTCCGTATTGCGCGCAGGAATCGGCAAAGGCGGAAGCCGCCGTATCGTTGCCGCCGTAGACCCCGATAACCGTGGCTCCGGATTTCAGCAGGGCCAGGGTAACGGCCCTGCCTATACCACGGGTGGCGCCGGTAACAATGGCCCTGCGACCGGTAAAATGTAACTGATCACAGGATTTGTAACCATATATTTTCATATACCTTAAACGTGTAAGTGGTCAGGGGTGCCGTAGATTCGTGCAGGCGCGACTGGTCGCAGGTAAGCGGAGCGTAGCGAAGACTCCGATAGCCCACTATGCGGGCAGTCGCGACCGTGCGAAGATGCGGCGCCCCTGACTACTTACGGTGAAATCAGTCAAAATCTATCCCAGAGAAAAGGTTCCCTTGTCCTTGTTGCCGCCGACAAGCCATTCGATTTCCAGTTCCAGTTTTTTCTTGGTCTTCTTGCGGCCCACCTCTTTCTCGGCCTTGATCTCCACCTCGACCCGGCCGGGAATCTTGAGCCCTACCTTTTTTTCGCCCTGCTTGAGAATCACCTTGCCGTTATCGAGTTTATCCGCAACCTGCCGCAACAGATCCGCGGCAGCGCTGCGACTCATCTTTTCCTCGGTCTTGAACAAAACCGTTTCCCGGCCCATAGCGATAACCTCCTCTTTCCGTTACTGTTGTTGATCTGCAAGATAGGCATCCACATCATTGGAGACGATTATACCATAGTTAATCGCTCCCAGCCAGCCGCTCATGATGATGCCCACCGAGCCGACATGGAAGAGCCCGCCAACCTCCTTGAATATGGACCGGGAAATATCAAGACCTTCAAACTTGGTGCCGAACGAGGTGCCCCTGGTATGAAGGGTATAGCGGTTAAATGTCTTTGGGGTCGCGGACTCTATGGTATCGACCTTTTCCCTGATACCGGGAATATAGCGTTCAAGATCGACAAAACACCGCTCCACCATGGCCTCCTTTTCCCGGGTATAGCTCTCCTCATCCAGCCCGGCCCAGTCTTCAAAGTTGGCGTTCATGGAGGCGACCACCGTATAATCGGGACGATCAGGCCTGGTCTTGGGATAGTAGATGGAAAAGGTTCGGCTTCTGGTGTCCATTTTCCGCATTTCTTCCGAAGAAAACTCTTTTGCAGTCGAGGTAAACAGCAAATCGCCGACATCATCAAAGCTCTCCCCCCGCCGAATACCGAAATAGACCTGGCAGCTGGAATTATTCACCTGGACCCGGTCAAAACGGGAGAGGAAATCATCGGAAAAGACATCCCGACCGGCAAGATTATCAATGGTATTGGTAATACCGGAATTGGACACCACGGCCCGGGCCTCAATCATGCGGTCCCGCACCTCCACGCCCCGAACCCTGCCGTGATCAACCACGATACGGTCAACTTTGGCGCCGGTGCAGATGGTGACCCCGTTTTTCTGCAGTTCAGCTGCCATCATACCGATCAACCGGTCGGTTCCGCCCTCAAAGGTGTACACTCCCCGGTTCATAAAATTGGAAAAGACAATCCCGTAGGTGATGGCCGGTTCATCAAGGGTCGATCCATTGGCATAGGTGATCGGTTCCATGAGCAACCGGTGTACGTCACTGCGGCCCGGAAAAAAACGATCAAACAGCTCGCGGGTGGTCATGGAGCGGTCATCATAAAAATTCATCCCGTCCACGGTGCGAAAAAATTCCGTCACCACCGAGGATTTAATCAAAAACTCTTCCTTGAGCAGGCGGATAAAATCGTCCTTGGAAAAGGTGGTGGTGAGAGAAAACTGCGGGTTGTCAAAGACGATATTTTTCAGCTGGACAATGGAATCACGAATCTCCTTTGACCAGTATTTTTTGCAGGTCTTGACCATTCCATAGGGAAACCCATGCAGAGAGACATCAAAGATGTGGCCGCCCCGTTTAAACCAGGTGGCCAGCCCTCCGAGCTGGCTGTGATGCTCGAGTAGCAGCACCGAATGTCCGGCCCTGGCCAGCCGGTTGGCACTGGTCAGACCGCCGAGCCCTGAGCCGACAACAATGGTATCGTATCTGTCGCCCAGTCGATCAAATGGTGTAAATTTCATAGGAGTAAACCATCATAAAAACCGGCAGCAGGGCCGGAGCGGGTAACAGGTGTTACCGGCTGTTTTCCTCACTGATAAACCCATAAAAAGTCCAAACAATTCTCAAAGATGGCTAAGTAAAAACACAGATATACAAGGAGTAGTGTTCTGTGGCGGGTCTTAACTATACATGTAGTATGCCCACGAATCGCCACAGGACACACGACGCAGTAGATCGAAGTTTTTACGACGCCATCATCACTGCAGAAGATGCTGATTAACAATGGTCACCC